>JAKLHB010000178.1 GCA_022710345.1 Planctomycetota bacterium | reverse complement strand
ACACCATGCAGCTTTCTTTGCTTGAAATCAATAACCAAAAATTTCATCTTTGCGCTAACATCAATTCTCTAGCACGGAAGATTCTCAAAATTTTTCATATTAAGATACCTCCCAAAATAGCTCCAGTACAAGATGTTACAGTAAAATAACTAAATTTTGTTCTAACTATATAAATTATATATGGTTAAAGAAAATGTAGTGCCACAGCTCGCATTTTCTTTAAGAGAGATTCTTTGTTTTCAATAACTTATGAACAAGCACTGTCAAACTCAGGAAGCTTTTTGACAAGTAAAATTTTAACTTGCTATGTATCAAAATATTATAAAATATTTTATTTTTTGCTTGATATTTTGGTAAATAAGTACTAACCTGCCAAAATGCAGCAACAAGGCATTCATTTTCTCTTTCTTTTTGAAAGGAAAACAAACTATGGAAAAAGTATACTTTTTCTTTTTATGCCTAGTTTTCTTGAATAGCTTTATCTTAGGTGAAGCATGGGTTTGTCGTCATGGACTTACCTCAGCCGGCTACCAAGCAGAATTCAATAAATGGACCTCGCAAGGCTACCGCCTCATCCAGATTAGTGGATACTCAGAGAGCGATAAAGCCCTATATGCCGCGATTTTTGAAAAAACCCCTAACCCACCTGCTTGGGTTGCTAGACATGGGTTGCCTCAAGCTTCGTATCAAGAAGAAGTTAACAAATGGACTAGCCAAGGATATAGACCAGTCCAGGTGAGTGGCTACGCTGTTGGCAACCAGATTTATTACGCCGCAATCTTTGAAAAGGTAGCAAATCCTTCACCATGGACAGCACGACATGGGCTTTCTGCATCTGAATATCAGACAGAATTCGATAAATGGACCAACCAAGGATATCGGCTCACAGATGTCAGTGCCTATAGTCTGCAAGGAAAAGCTTATTATGCTGCAATCTGGGAAAAATCAGCCAATCCCCCAGCATGGTCAGCACGACATGGCATGAGTTCCGAGCTATATCAAGCTGAATTCCAAAAACACGCAGACCAAGGCTATCGTCTAAAAAAAGTTAGTGGATACAGCATTTCAGGCAAAGTCTATTATGCCGCAATTTGGGAAAAATCAGGCCAAGGCGCGTGGATAGCTCGACATGGGCTTACCAGACAAGAATACCAGGATGACTTTGACCGCTTCTTCTATCAAGGCTATCGCCCTGCTTGGATTGCTGGGTATAATGTAAATGGAAAACCTTATTATGCTGGAATTTGGGAATGCTACAATGGCTTTTTATCCGAAGAACTCAAAGCAGTAGATCAATTAGCCGAGAAATTCATGCAAGAATATAACGTTCCTGGCCTTTCCTTTGCAATTACTAAAGATGGTAAATTAGTACTTGTCAAAACTTATGGATATGCAAACAAGGGATTGCAGGAAAAAGTAGCCCCGCGTCATTTATTCCGGATCGCGAGCGTGTCAAAACCCATCACTGCCGTTGCCATTATGAAGTTGATCGAGCTGAAGAAACTGAAGCTTACAGATCGAATTTTTGGCACAAACAGCATCTTAGGTACCCAATATGGCACCACTCCGTATAAAAAACATGTTGAAGAAATTACGCTCCAACATCTCTTGGAGCACACTAGTGGAGGTTGGAGCGGGGGCGATGACACCCTGGGCTTGCACTCCCCATTCAGTCAGGCTAAGCTGATTGGCTGGACCTTGGATCATAGAACTTTGGAAAATGTCCCAGGGACAAATCACGCTTATTCAAATTTTGGATATTGCGTCTTGGGCAGAATCATTGAAAAAGTCACCGGCACAACATACGAAAATTATGTGAAAACCCAAATTTTAGCACCCTGTGGAATCGAAAATATGTCCATTGGCGGCGATACTCAAGAAGAGCTCAAACCAAACGAAATCAAATACTATGGCCAAGACAGCGAAAACCCTTATAGCATATGCGTCACCCGTTCGGATGCCGCTGGTGGCTGGATTGCAAGCCCCATTGACTTGGTACGGCTTCTCGTGCGAGTGGATCGCTTCCCAACTAAGCCCGATATCCTCACTGACGCGACTTTAACCACCATGTATACCCCATGCAGCGTGTTCTCCAGTTATGCCAAAGGCTGGGCAGTGAATTCTGCACCAAACTATTGGCACGGCGGCAGCGCAGTCGGCCAACAATCCATCATAGCACGAACAAGCTCTGGATATTGCTGGGCCATCCTGATCAACACCCGTACCGGAAAAAAAGGCTTTGTCCCTGATTTTGATAAACTAATGTGGGACATCGTTGGCAAAATTACAAAATGGCCAAGCTGGGATTTGTTCTAACTCGATCTTCAATTTTTTTTTGCAATCTTCGTACGGAGTGGATTTTCGGAAATTCTAACTTGTTGTGCTAGAATATACTAAAAAAAGTTCCTTAACCTGTATCAATCAAAAAAATTCGCTCGGAAATAAAAGTTCTCTTTGATGCCAGGTTTTCCTGTGTCCCGTCAGGACACGATAAGAGCCGACATAACCTGGGGTTAGAAACGCTTTATCCCCAAGCCGCTTCGCGGCAAAAAACACAAAAGAAAAGGCAAAATGGCAAATTTTTTTGTCCTGGCCATGCAACTTTTTGGATGCTTTTTTTTCTTCAGAATTTGTTTGTTTGGACATCGGCTCTCTTCTTTAGTTGTTGATCGTACAAACCATAATACTTACCTCAATTATACCTTACACCAGAAAAAAGTAAAGAAAATTATTGCCCATTCGCCGTAAAAATAAAATTTCGTAGTTTCTCTGAAACTTGTTTCAATATTTTGATTTTTTCTCCATCACATCAAGAAATATGGCCAGGGTTTTCGGTTGCCCTACTCACGCTGGCCATACAAAGGTATATTTGTCTGTAACACCATGAAATCTCAATATATATACGTACATAATATTATGGAATATATCAGGTTATATCTATTTAAATGCTTGTGGTTCGTATGTGAATGTAGGTAGCCGGCCGCTTTACAGGTGCATAACGAAGCCGCTATTATCAATTATTTTGCGTTTACTTTTTTGAGTAAGAATGCCATATTCTGGCCAAGGACTCTCATGGTTTCCATTCCCATCGCATCTTTTTCTACATCGCCCTTCTGAAGCCCGAGTGCCATATTCGGATAATCCGAACCTACGATGAACATCCCAAAACAGCAAAAGAATGTGTTCATGGCCATAAACGCTTGCGAGGCTCCAGTTCGTTGGGCCACTGCAATAGCAGCACCCACTTTGTGATCCAACATTCCCTTGTTGGCGAATGCAACCAGGCCAGCCCGATCAATCAGTGCCTTCATCTCTGCTGAAACATTGGCAAAATAAGTAGGTGATGCCAGAATAATTCCATCAGCTTCGACCATCTTTGCGATACATTCATTGATATAGTCATCTTTTTTGATTGAGCACTGCCGATCCCGAGTTTCAAAGCATTTGAAGCACGCCAGGCATCCACGAATTTTTTTACCTGCTAGGCTGATTAGCTCAGTCTGAATTCCGGCAGCCTCAAGTTCCTGAAAGACTCTCTTGATCAAAAGGGTTGTGTTTCCATCTTTTCTAGGACTTCCGTTAAATGCAACGACTTTCATAAGGTCTCTCCTTTGACAAAAGTATACCATTCACTTAAAGTTTGCTTTTCACCGAAGTATCACCAATTTGAATGTGCATAACACAATGTATTGCATTATGTTATGCACATAATCATAAAACAGACAGCTACGGATCGCTGTGATGCAAAGAAACAGAGCTGCAAAGCATAATTATTTTTAGGACAATTCCGGTCCATTGGTATAGGAGAGGGCATTGTTTTTTTCTAATTCTGCCAATAATTCTTGGATTTTATTGGATTTGGTGTCGAGATATGTATCTTGCGCATATTTGAGAGAGCGCTCTAAATAGCGCTTGGTCCCGCCTAGATCATTGCAAGAATATTTCAGCAACGCAAGGTTTTGATACACCACACTTGCGCCAGCCATATCTCCAATGCGATCTAAAATAATGCCAGCCCTCCAATACAATCGCTGTGCTCCAAAATAGTCCCGATCTTGAAGAGCAATGGCTGCGAGATTATTGTAAATTTTGCCCACAGTAGCAATGTCGCCGTAGTTCCAGGCCATTTCTTGAGCCTGATAATATAGCTCTTTTGCTTCTACGAATTTTTTTTGATAAACATGCATTTGGGCAATTTGGTTATAAGTACGAGCTAAACGGACAGTGTCTTGCTGAGATTCACAGATTTCTTTTGCTTTTTCACAATACTGCAAAACTTCAGCGACTCGATTTTGCTTTTGTGCAGATTGAGCCAAACGTAAATATGTTTCAGCCAAAAGCCAAGGGTTGCCAATCTGCTGTTGAATTTCCAATCCATGGCGATATTGTTGGGTGCTTTCTTCCCACTGCTCTTGCTGAAAAGCAATGTCACCCAATTCAAGATAAACTTGGGCGATATTTGCATAAGCAGTGGTGATGCTTTGCCGAAACTTTTGCAAAATCTCCAGGCTTTTGCTTAAGCTACTGTGCGCTAGGGAAGGTAGATGCTTTTTGGCGTATAGTTTAGACATTTTGCGATAAATTTGAGCTACTTCTTCGGAAGCATTTTCTTGAATAGCAAGAGCCAATGAAGCCTGGCGCAATAGAATTGCATAATCGTATTTACCCGCAACTTCCAATAATTTTGCAAGCATAGAATATACAGAAATAAGACTTAGCTCTTGGGCCCATTTGCTTAAATAGTCATGATAATTAGGCATTGTGTGAGCCTCTGTGGTAGGGAGATCAGGAATTTTATGTCCTAATTGTTGAAAAAGCTTGTTTAAAAAGTCATCTTGACTTTCTTTGCGAATAACAATTGCATGACCATAAAATTGAATTGCACGTTGGATATCCGTGATGACCTCGGGGTTTTGCTCAATCACCAAAATTCCTGGGCAAGAGCAAGGCAATGTCTCTAAGATATAGTGATGCAAGTATGGAAATACGCCATCCATGCCTAGCAAAATAGAATAATACTTGCGAAGGGCATAAGCCAGTATTTCAATTTTTTCATGGCCTAGCCCATACTCGTAGATCGCCATTCCTTGATTTAAACTTTCATGATCATGCAGCGACCCACGCAGTTTTAGAATGATAGGCTTTTCTATATCAGGCGACCATGTTGTGCATTGGGCTTTTTGATCATAGACAAAATAATCCTGGCCGGCTTTCATATTTTGAGCGAGTAATGCTTGCTCTAGACAATCATCTAAACTCAATGTAATGACCATAGGTAATTGGTGATGGGCCATAAGCCAGGCAATCTTATGATGAATTGGATTCGTTACATTGGTGCGAAAAATGTTGAATACAGGATAAATTTGTTCCCCTAGCTCACTGTAAAGAGCCCTCGCTAATGTGTCAAACGAAAACTTTAAGAATAGCTTTTCTGAAAGCTTTGGCACGGTTTCATCACATCGGCTCAAAAGCGCCTGAATTAGAGACTGCCAAAATTGCTTTTTGTTAGGAAGATGAGTGGGGCTGAATGTGGATATTTCTTGATCTAAAAATAGCACTACCTGATGCATAGAAAAATAATCGGCTGTCTTCTTCATAACTTTTTCCTGTAAGGTCGCTTATAAAATGTATCCTGCTTTTTAGCAGGATACATTCTTTTTAAAGTCTGCCTAATAAACGAAGCATACCATCCAAGATGCTCATAGGGTGTGGAGGGCAACCTGGGACATAGAGATCTATTGGAAGCATATCCATTGCCCCATTATGAATTTCAGGATGGTCACGGAATGGGCCACCTGTGATTGCGCAAGACCCTACAGCGATAACCACCTTAGGGCCTGGCACAGCATCATAAGTTTTCAGCAAAGCTTCCCTCATATTTTCGGATACAGGGCCTGTGATCAACACTCCATCCGCATGGCGAGGTGAAGCAACAATCTGAATTCCAAATCTAGGCAAATCAAAAAACAGAGTGTTCAACACATTCACTTCCACATTGCAAGCATTGCAATCGCCAGCACTCACCACTCTGAGTTTTAGAGAACGATGAAAAAGTTTTTTGCGTCCTTTTTCCAAAGACTCTGCCAATGAGAATGAGGTTCCGTCTGTGACAACCAAATCTTGGGGCTTCCGAGCAGCCACTCTAAAATTTTGGGTGTAATGAATGCAACCGCATGGACATGCATTTTGGCATTCATTGCAAAAAAGGCATTTTCCTAGATCAATGTGTGGCTTCAACACGCCGGGTATTTCAACCTTGGGATGCACTTCAGCAGCTCTTTTTTCTTTACTTTTCTTTTTCTTTTTGCCTTTTGATAGAGCGCTGCTTGGAGGTTCTGTAGCCGTGGGGACGTGTGTTAAAAAAGAAATCGCTTGATTTGGGCAAATGTTTTGGCAAATCCGACAATCTGGCGGGCATTTGCTTGTGTCTAACACTGGCAAACCGCGATACCGATCTGATAAAACAGGATCTTTTGCCGGATATGCAGATGTTACTTTGCCTTGAAACCAACGCGCTTTGATGATGTTAAACATGGTTCTTTCCTGTCCTATAGATCAAATCCGCAATAAGAAAGGTTAAAGCTTTTATTGCATAAAGGGAAATCAAAAATCGCTTGGCCACGCAAAGCCAAGGCTAGACCAAACCAATTATGGAATGATGGATCCACAATTTTATAGTGTGCAAAAGTGCCTTCGCTATTGGTGATGGCTACGTGGCAAATTTCCCCACGCCAACCTTCGCTTAAAGATGCAACAAGTTTGTTCCCAGCAAGATGGGTAATCTTAGGTGCAGTAATATTGCCTTCAGGCAATTGATTGAGCTGAGTTTGAATCAAAGCTACAGAATTGCGGATTTCTAACCAACGCATTCTAGCCCGTGCCAAAACATCGCCACTTTCACAAAGCGCAATTGGAATATTTTGGCCAATAAACCAACCAATAGGATGATCTTGGCGAATGTCGCGTTTTAGCCCACAGGCTCTTGCAGCCGAGCCAACAAGACCGATTTCTACGGCTGTGCTTGCTGCAAGCCGGCCAGTGTTTTCAAATCTGGAAAGCACAGATGGCGCATCAAATAAAATTTCAGAAGTACGCTTGGTCCCAGCAAAAGCTTTGTCCAGTCGTTTCCGCATTTCCTGAATGCGTTGCGCATCAAGATCAAAATAGACACCACCAGGCTTTATCAAACCTCTGCCAAGCCGGCTACCACAAAGGACTGCGCTGATATTGAGGTAATCTCCTCGTAAAGCACCGCAAGCGGCCGATGTTGGCAGGAATGCCACATCGCCTGCTAATGCACCAAGATCACCAGTGTGGTTTGCTAACCGTTCCAATTCCAATGCAATAGCGCGAATGGTATGACTGCGTGCACTTACTTCTAAGTTAGCCAGGGTTTCTAAGATTTGACAATAGGCTAACCCATGTCCAATGCTGGTATCTCCTGCTACAGCTTCCATCTGCAACAATGTTCGTGGATAAGGTCCGCCAATGAGCTTTTTCTCAATACCTCGATGCTGGTAGCCTAAGGAAATTTCCAGGTGATATACATTTTCACCATGGCATTGAAATCTAAAATGGCCTGGTTCAATGACTCCTGCATGGACTGGGCCAACGCCTACTTCATGCACTTCCTCGCCTTGGACTTGGAAGTAATTTGTAATGCCAATCATAGGCTTGGTTTTGCTGGTATTGCCAGCTTTACGTGGGAATCGCACTGGCTTGAGCCAGGGATGCCCAATAGGAGTGACATTGCACTGTTCCCAAATTTCTCGCTCAAAGAGATGGACTTGAGGACATTCAGGCGTTAGGGAAGGATATTCTTGGCCTACATCTGTTGCAAAGGGCAGCAGCAAATGCTGGGCATCGTCAGCCAAGATGCAATATAAACGAACATTGGGGCCTGGAATGCCAAATAATACAGAAACACGGCAATTGGCCTGAACATGGCTAAGGATTTGTTGTTTGAATTGTTCAATATTAAAAACGGGAATATCTTCTAAATCCACAGCTTGCGCGTTTTTGAGTTCGGGGATTGGTTTCATCTAATGGTCTCCCAACAATTCCTGTACACCAGATTGTAGCATATCTCGGAACCAATCCGGGAGGTATAAGCCCAATACTAAAATAATCACAAATAAGCATAACGGCGCGATCAATCGAAGCCAATTTTCCTTGCTTGCATTGTCTGGTGCAGTAGAATGGCCATAAGCCATGCTGAAAAAAATACGTACCATACCAATAAAAATCACGGCTAAGAAAAATAGATATAGTCCTGCTAACAAAAAACTGCTTTGTTTGATCGCTACGCCTAAAATATTAAATTCACTGATGAATGTTCCAAAAGGAGGCATTCCAGTGATTGCAAAAAAACCGGCTAACCAAAAGAACCCTGTGATTGGCAGTATGCGCAAGATACCTCGAACCTGTATAATATTTTTAGTCTGGTATGTAATTAAGATATTGCCGGCTGTGAAGAATAGCAAAGCCTTGGTTGCTGAATGATTTAGGACATGCAGCAACATAGGGAATGCAGCAGTTGCACCAAGTCCTACGGCAAAAGCTAAAATTCCCATATGCTCTACGCTAGAGTATGCCAGCATGCGTTTATAATCGCTTTGGAATAATATAAATACAGCGGCAACAAGCATAGAAAGCAATCCAAAGAATAAAAATAAATCTTGGGCAAAAGCAGCATGACCAGCAGCAATGAAAATTTGATATACTCGCAACAGCCCTAAAAAGGCGCAGTTTAAGAGCACTCCAGAGAAAAGAGCAGATACTGGCGCAGGTGCCTCGCTATGTGCATCAGGCAGCCATGTGTGCAAAGGTGCCAGTCCCATTTTTGTACCATAGCCTACCAGGAAAAGCAGGAATGATGCCTCTAGCCAGATAGGATGAAGTCTTGGTGCTGCTGTGAGCATTTCAGATAATAGCAATGAGACAGTTTGCCCATCATAAAATGAGGATACCACTAAAAATACAGTACCCAACAATGCCAAAGCAATACCCACAGAGCAAATGACTAAGTATTTCCAGGTCGCTTCTAAGGAAGAAGCTGAACGATGGAAATAAATCAAAGGAGCACTGGCTAATGTGGTCGCTTCAATTGCAATCCACAATAAACCTAGATGATGAGACATGGTTACCAATGACATAGTGCACAAGAAAAATAACAAACAAGCAAAAAATACTCTCTCTGAGCTAGTTTGGCCATGAGTTTGATGCTGCAAATATCCCAAGGTATAGATGCTAGCTAGAGCAAATAATAGGCTAATTGCAAGCAAAAAGATATGTCCCAAGGGATCCAAGACTAGCCAGTTCCCCAAAGACGGAATTTGTGGAATCCAATACATTGCAATGCTAATGCCTAAGTGGGCAAATGCAGTGAGAACAAACAAAGCCCGACGCAGGTTTCTCCAAGGCATGAGCAAAGCCAAACAGCCTGCAACTAAGGGCAAAAGTACAATAGTTAAGATCATACCATCAATCTCTCAATGTCACAAATTTTCCCACATCCAGGTCATCAAATACGTCTTTGATCCTGAGCAAGGTGATCCCCATGATGAAGACCGCCACAAACACGTCCAATAAGACACCCATTTCTACAAGAACTGGGTTGGCTTCTGACAAGGTGAGGGAGAAAATGTAGATTCCGCTTTCAAATAGGACATATCCCAAAACTTGAGTAATCGCTTTCCTTCGAGATACTAAGATCATGAGGCCACTCAATAAAGTGGCGATTGCAGTGGGAACAAAAAGCGAAGATTGCACAGCAAATGGCAGAACCAGGTGCTGTCCTGTATAAAACGAGAGTACCAATATACAAATTCCAATAAATAGCGATGGCGTAAAACTAATATAAGGTTCA
>JAKLHB010000177.1 GCA_022710345.1 Planctomycetota bacterium | reverse complement strand
TAGCACTTTGAGACGTTACCACAGCAGAAGTTTTTGGCACAACAGGATTTGGCTCTCCTGGAGTCAGGTTTTGGTAGGGCATGGCTTCTGGATTGATCCCTGTTTCTTTTTGAGGCACAGCGCTTTGTTGTGCCACAGCAGAAGCTTTTGGCACAATAGGAATTGGCTCTTCCGAAGTCAGATATTGGTCGGATATGATTTCTGGATTGATCCCTGTTTCTTTTCTGGGCACAGCGCTTTGGGGTGTTGCCGCAGCAGAAGCTTTTCGCACAACAGGATTTGGCTCCCCTGGAGTTACGTCTTGGTAGGACATGGCTTCTGGATTGATCCCTGTTTCTTTTCTGGACGCAGCGCTTGGGGGTGTTGCCACAGTAGAAGCTTTTGGCTTTGGCGCAGTTTTGGGCTTCGCAGCAATCGTTTTTGGCGATTTTGCTTTACTTGTTTTTTTTGCCGCTTTGTTGGTTTTGGTGGCGGACTTTTTAGTTCCTGCTTTTGCTTTGTCAGTTTTTGCTGCTTTTGCTTTGTCAGTTTTTGCTGTTTTTGCTTTGTCAGTTTTTGCTGCTTTTGCTTTGTCAGTTTTTGCTGCTTTTGCTTTGTCAATCTTGGCTGCTTTTGCTTTGTCAATCTTGGCTGCTTTTGCTTTGGTGGTTTTGGTGTTATCTTTTTTGGTCATCTTTTTGGATGCTTGTTTTTCTTCTGCATTTGATTTTTTGGACATTGTTTATCTCCTTAGTTGTTGATCTTACAAACCATAATACTTACCTCAAGTATACGTTGCATTAGAAAAAAGTAAAGAAAATTATCGCCCATTCTCCGTAAATTAGAAAAAAGTAAAGAAAATGCTCGCCCATTCTCTGTAAATTAGAAAAAAGTAAAGAAAATGCTCACCCATTCTCCGTAAAAATAAAATACCGTTGTTTGGCTGAAACTTGTTTCAACATTTGCTTGTCTTTTTCTGAAAAATTTGGTAAAATAGAAGTATTCATGACAGTCCTCCTTGCTCTGGAGGACTATTTTATTTCATATACTTTTTTTGAAATAATGATCTGTAAAAATATTATCGCTTAGCTTGGCACGCATGGTGTGCGCGACATAAAATTACATTCAAAAATCTCACTGAATTGTATGATGTACGATGCTTATTCTTTCGCTACAGTAATTGAAATTACTGCTATTGCATTGGTATAATATTAGAAAAATCGGCCGCTAGGACAACGACTTTTGAACAATTGCCTAAAAAGGATCAAAATCATGAACGAAAAAGAAGAAAAACAAGAAAACCAACTTCCTCCTGCTGCACCAGTGGTGCTTGTAGAAATGGTAAAATATGAGACTGGTTCCATTGTCAGTCGGACATTGACCAAAAATAAAGCTGGCAACCTCACACTCTTCTCTTTTGATAAAGGCCAGGGACTCAGTGAGCACTCTGCTCCATTTGATGCTGTGGTCCAGATTGTGGAAGGTAAAGCTGAATTAACAATCGGCGGTAAAATGGTAGCAGCAAAGGCTGGCGATATTGTGCTCATGCCGGCCAATGTGCCGCATGCCGTGCATGCGCCAGAGGCTTTTAAAATGTTGCTCATCATGATCAAAGGCTAATGAGACGATTTTCTTGAAATCAAAAGCAACTCCTCGATTTGAGGAGTTGCTTTTTTAAGTTTCAGGAGTTACTGGAGGTTTTGCTGGTTCAGCTTTGATCTGTTTCCAGACATCGTCTAATATACCATTGATGAATGCCCCAGAATTTTCAGTGGAGAATTTTTTGGCAAGTTCTACAGCCTCATTGATTACTATTTCAGGGGCTATATCTTTCTTATACAACAATTCAAATAAAGCAATGCGCAAGATATTGCGATCCACTGCCGAAATGCGCGAGAGTTTCCAATTGCTATGGGCCATACTAATTTTATCATCCAACTCTTGCCAATGCTGAAAACAGCCCTGAAAGAGTTGCTCTGCATAGTGCATGGTTTCTGAACCATTGGGCTGCGTGCTTAACCCTAATGAATATTCTTCTGGGTCATTCAAAAAAGGATTTAAGAGTTTTGGGACATTGATGAGGCCGTCCGTATAATTTGCAATTGTATGGCGTAGGTCTTGTCCTCTAAGGTCAACTTGATATAGCATCTGCAATGCTAATTCCCTGGACTGGGTTCTATAATGCGGTTGTTTAGGCATAAACATTCCTTATTCTTGAATGCGAAGTTTCCAACTTTGCTGGCTTTGCATCTCGCTTTTAGCAATTGTATGATATAAAATGCCTGGAAGAACTCGATTGGCAAATGTACTCCAAGGTGGATTTTTTTCTGAATTAGGCATTGCATCCAGCTCTGAATTCGTGCTAGATTCCCATGCAATATGTTCTTGTACCTGGAAATTAGGATGGAATGCTAAATGTAGCTTTTGAGGCAAGAAATCCCGAACACCAGCAAATTCATAGCAAATAGTGCATTCTTGGGCAGTTTCTTCGTAGCCAATCTTGATCTGTGTTGAGTGGATTGAATCAAAGGATTTGCCTGTGATTCCATCATCTAAATAAAAGGTAGCCGCGTTTTTTTCAATACCAGCAAAAATATGAATGCATAAATGCGCATACGGCCCTGAAGTAATTGGGGACAAAGGGCCCAAGGCTGTGATCAATATTGCCCCACCAGCAATAAATATTGGTGTCTGGCATAGCTTAGCATAAACACTCACCACACAATCTCCTGCTTGCCAGATTCCATCAATCACATTAAACCACTTGCCAGGTGGTAGCCAGACTTTTTTCTCTGTGGTTTCCTGGATATTTTCCATAGCATGCGTGATAGGCGCAACTAGCAAGGATTTGCCAATGCAGTATTGATAGTGATATTCCTGTGCTTCCTTGGCACGAGGCCATAAGAATTCCATAGCAGCAAACGAAGGAAAACCTGTGAGATGATTTTGCAAGGCAAGATTTTCCCAATATGGCAATAGCATATAACGTAGCCTCATATAGGCCTGATAAATTGCCAAGGCTTGGTTAGAAAATCTGAAAGGCTCACGAGTGCCATGATTGCTATGAGTCCTAAATATAGGGCTGAGAGCGCCAAATTGGAACCATCGAATATAAACTTCTTCATTGATCTCACCTTCATGGAACCCACCAATGTCATGCGACCAATAATTTGCTCCAACACCGCCAGAATATGCAGTAAATTCTACTTCTTGAGTGATTGACTTGAAATTACTGTGAGTATCGCCACTGAATTGAACTGGATAACGATGTGATCCTAACCCGCCCCAACGCGATAAAATCAACACACGTGCATGAGGCTTGATGGCTTGTGTGGCTTTATAATATTGCCAGTTCACCCAAAGCTGTGAATCTACATCTGGAAAAGGAACATCTGTCCAACCATCAATCCACCATCCATCTGCTCCTTGTTTGAGCAAATCTTGCAAGCATACTTTGGCCCACTTTTGCACCACAGATTGCCTAGACCAATCACAGGCCCATAGACCTTTGTAGGGTGGCTCACGCAACGCAGTTTGAAGCTTAGGTAGGTGTGAATCATGCTCAGGCAAAGGATCATTCATAGCATAGCCTGGATGATCGTTCAAAATTAAGCTTAATCCAAGTTGGTGAATTTTATCAATAAATTTTTGCGGATTTGGGAAATGACTCAATCTCCAATCATAGCCATTCCAGCGATCTTCATGCCAATCTGCATCTACCACTAAAATATCCAAAGGAACTTCATATTTTTTGTATTCTTCTAAAAGAGCCAATAATTCGTCTTCAGTATAAGAATACCAACGAGAAATCCATGTTCCAAATGCCTTGCGTGGTAATAATGGTGGTTGTCCTAAAAGATGGATGAAATCTTGGAATGCGGTCTGAAGATCATCACCATACAAAAATACATACCAATTTTCATAATATGGTTGACGATATACTTTTGCCCATTGTTGCTGCACATCCCAATATGCACCTGCATTGTCCTTGATCCAATGCCAACCATCAGGATGCACAATCACTTCTTGAGGACACCTAGGTAGCCCTTGTGGCCAATCGTCTAAGCTTCTGGTGATAGGAAATCCTGGCACTTCATGCTTGCTTTTAGGTGTCCATATCACTTCCTGCTTGTTGCAAACAAAATGAATTTCTAAACGATCTTGAGAAAAGTCATCACCCAAATGCTCATAGATCAACTGGCATTTAGCAGTACGGATGACTAATGTATGATCTTTTTGTTCGATTTGGGCAGGAATTTCAGTGGGCAATCTGGTGCCCATCATTAAAGTTGGTAGATTTAAAAATCTTGCCTGAGGTTGATATTCAATGCGAAATAGAGTGTCTGAATATACAGAAACTCGAAGGCCGTGAAAAACAATCATAAAAATCCTATGCAATATAAAATGGAACCGCGAGCTTAAAGCTCGCGGCGTTGTTACGACTCAGCATCTCTTGAAGAGCAGACAACTATTCTTTAATTGCGCCTTTTGTCATGCCTTCAATGAAGTAACGCTGTGCGATCAAGAATAGGAACGCAATAGGTAAAATGGAAAAACACGAACCAGCCATGATCACTTCCCAATCTTGGGCATATTGGCCTTTGAATAACGCCAAGCCGACTGGTAAAGTACGGCAATCTGAATCAGGGGTATTCACAATCAATTGCCATAAGAAATTGCCCCATTGGCTCACGAAAGTCATTAAGAATAAAGTAACCATGATTGGGAATGACTGTGGAATCACAATATACCTAAAAATTTGCCATTCACTGGCACCATCAATGATTGCGGCTTCAAATAAGGAATGTGGAATGATTGAAATATGCTGCCGTAGCAAGAATAGCCCAAAAATATTGGCTAAATGAGGCACAATCATACCCATATAAGTGTTGATCCAATCCAAGTTGGTCACAATTGCATATTGCGGAACCATAAAAATCATGCCTGGGATCATCATGGTGCTCATTAAAATCATAAAAAGTGTGCCTTTGAGGAAGAAGTCTTTTTTGGCAAAGGCATAACCAGCCATGGTGCATAAGATCACAGTCAGCAAACCGCTTAATGAAGCCACAATTAAAGAATTGAAGAAAAATCTACCAAATGGAAAGTCCGGAGCGGCAATGATTTTCTTAAAATTATTCAAAGTATAAAGCTCATGCCAGGCTTCGGAAAAAGTTTGGGGTTGTTCAATCGAGTATTCCAATTTATCTTCTGGCTTGATCTCTGCTTCACCGCACCAAATACCTTTGGCATCCTGTGTCAATGGGATTACGTCTTTTTGAGAAGCCAAACGAATTTGCAAGATTTTAGCTTGAGGACGATTGATCTGAAATTGCAAGCGATTGCCCACAAGCTTTGTTTGGTCTGCTAAGACTTTATTGGCATTTTCTCCAGGTTGTAACACAATGACTGAATTTCCATCACCTTCTGGGTCGCGAGCGCGGTCGGGTGTCCAATTTGTATCATTGACTACGAATTTATATTCGTACTTCAGTGGTTTTAATTGCGTTAAAGTAATTCGCCATACCTGGCCGTCAAACTGAAGAGGGGTCTTTGTTTTATCCCAACCATTGAATTCGCCAGCCGCGGTAACTTGACGGGCAAAAGGCATTTTGGGATACAATGCGGGGTCATATTCCAGCGTAAAGGCAGCACTACCATCCTGAGGAACTGTAGCAAGGGGAAGGCAAGCTCCTTGCAATACTGTTGGCTTTGGCCAAAATTTAAACTCAAAGGCTTTGCCAGGTTGTTTGCAAGCTGTAATCACCATCCAAAAAATTGGCAATAACACAATCATAGCACCCATAAAAAGTGCTAGGTACAAAGCACTGGACAAAGCTAGTCTTTTACATTTATCCATAATTATTCTCACCTAATTGATTGATTTCAAACTTGCTTGGAATTATTTTCTGCGAGGCTGAATGATTCTAATGTTGATCCAAGAAATCAACGATGCGAATGCTAGGATAATGAACGAAAGAGCTGCAGCTTTTCCATAATATGCGTCTTGGAAATTGCGATACAAGTGATAGCCCAACAAATTTGCAGCTCTGAGGGAATGTCCAAATGGATTTGCAGTTGGGCCACCTGTGTTAATGGTCATGGCATATACTTCAGTAAATGCGGTTAAACAAGAAATCGTGCCTGTGATGACCATGAACAAAATGATGGGCTTTACCAAGGGAATAGTGATATGGCGGAATTTATGCCACCAGCCTGCCCCATCAATATCTGCAGCCTCATACACAGACTGCGATATATTTTGAATCGCAGTCAAAAATAAAATCATTCCAAAGCCGGCTCCCTTGAGTACCATGGCAACAGCAATAGCAGGCAAGCAAGTCCAGGCATTGCCTAACAATCCCTTTTCAAAAACTGGTCCGGATTCGGCCCCTAATCCAATTTTTTTCAGGAGTATATCCAAAAGTCCAAATTCAGGAGCAAATATTAAAATCCAAATCACACCAACCACAAATAAATCCAAAACGTTAGGCAAGAAAAATGCACTTCTGAAAAAGGACTTTCCCTTGAGCTTGTTGTCAAGTAATACAGCCAATAAAAGGGATAAAAAAATACCAGTAGGGATGGTTAAAAATCCATAACAAATCGTCAAGAAAAAAGACCACCACAATTCAAAGTCCAACAGCAAACTGGTATAGTTTTCGAATCCTGCAAACTTCATCTCTGAAAATGGGTAATACCAACTGGTATAGATCGTAGTCTTATGCAGACTGATCCATGCAGAGTAAAATACAGGATACGCTAAAAATATCACAAACACAAGCAGAAAAGGAGCTAAGAATGTATAGGAAACCAAATTTTCGCGCATTCCTTTGGTCATATCAGTCCCTTTCCACTAAGCCAACAGAGTTTCATCTAATGAGAACACATGGATATTCTCCAAGTTCACAACAATTGCAGCCTGCTCTCCCTCGGCAACTGGAGAAGCTCCTTCGCAATGAGCAACCCACATTTTTTCTTCTTCGCCATTGATAGAAAAATATGCAAAACTTTCGTTGCCAATGGGTTCAATCACATCTAAGAGCCTCATCAAAGCAAAACGGTTGCCTGGTTCACGACTGGGAATTAAATCATGTGGCCGAATACCAAAAAGCACGGTTTCATTAGCATGTTGGCGCAAAATATTGGCTTTTTGCCCATTCATAGGAATTTTTACATCTTTAGCAACCAAATACACAACATTGGCCTCAACTACTACTTGAGCCTTCATTTGGTTCATTGCAGGGCTGCCAATAAAGCGGCCGACAAATGCGTTGGTCGGATGGTTGTAAAGGTCTAATGGGGTTCCTACTTGTTGAATGGAACCATTGTTCATCACCACAATCCGATCGGCCAAAGTCATAGCTTCGATTTGGTCATGAGTCACATATACAATTGTGGCATTGAGCTGTTTATGCAATTTGGCAAGCTCCACACGCATATCTACGCGCATCTTTGCATCCAAATTGCTCAAGGGTTCATCAAACAAGAATACCCTAGGCTCTCGAATGATAGCCCTGCCAATGGCCACACGCTGGCATTGCCCACCAGAAAGCTGTTTCGGCAGACGGTCTAAGTAGTCGTTCAGGCGCAAAATTCCAGCAACGTGCAAAACTTTTTGGGCGATTTCAGCTTTGGGAATACCACGTAACTTTAGGCTAAAGCCCATATTTTCACGAACCGTGAGATGTGGATACAGCGCATAATTCTGGAAAACCATAGCAATGTCGCGGTCTTTGGGAAGCACATCATTGACAATCTGCTCCCCAATATATAACTTACCACTGGTGATTTCTTCTAGCCCAGCAATCATGCGCAACGAAGTAGTTTTACCACAGCCGCTAGGACCAACAAATACAACAAATTCTTTATCTTGAATTGCAAGGTCGAAATTTCTGACTGCGGCTACTTCTGTCTTTTTTTCCTTATCATAGTAAATTTTACCTACGTTTTCAAAACGGACACCTGCCATAACATTTTCCTATAAAATGAATTTTGATGGAAAAGAAATTAAATAACAATCACCTTTGGGCGAATGCATAGACCTTTTGCACATAAACTCTGGCACTTTTGAGTGCCAACTATTTTTTAGAAGCAAGTTTTTTCTCTTTAAGCTCACCTCTCTTCTCTCTAGGATCAACGATTGTGATTTCACCAACCCAACTCTCCAAAGCAGATTCTTCGTCTGTTTTCAGATATTGAACTTGCTGCTGAGTAGCTTCTTCTATAGTCGTAACCTCTAATGGATCATTTACTTTGAATGGCCAGTGCCAAATGCGCAGCTCATCATCTGGAGAGGACAGTTGTTCTAAAAACATGATGAAATTCAGGGACATGCTGCATAGCTTTTGTGCAACTTCCTTGGGAGAGCCAGGCTCAATCGCTTTTTCAGACATCATTTTTGCAGCCATAATACGGGAGGTAGATCCCTTATCTGTTTTTGCTGCTGGTGTCTCTGCTGCTTTTGCTGCTGGAGCTTCTGCTGCTGGAGCTTCTGCTGCTGGAGCTTCTGCTGCTTTTGCTGCTGACACTACTTCGGGAGATTTTGTCTCTGGAGGTTCTATAGTCGAAGGCAATTCCATTGTGTCGGTGAGTTTAAAGATTTCGCTTGGTATTGCTTTAGTAACGCTTGGGCGTGGAGTTTCTTGTCCAGATTCTCTACGTGGGGGTTCCTTGGGCAATTGAGCTGGTGCCTCTGAAATATCAGGAATCTCCATCGTATCCGTTAGCTTAAAAATTCCTTCTGTTTTGGGTGTTTCTCTAATGGCTGCTAAGCGTGGGCTTTCTTTCTTAGGTTCTAAGCGTGGGCTTTCTTTCTTAGGTTCTAAGCGTGGGCTTTCTTGGACATCTTCTGTGTCTTTGTCAACAACCAAGCCTAGCAAGTCCAGCGTTTCTTCCAAATCTTGTTGACGAGCAGCCGCTTCTACTTTATGATGTACTTCTGTAAAAGTAGATAAATCCATTGTTTGTTCAAAATCAAACAATTGACGTTTATCATCAGGCTTGACAGGCATAGGCTTAATGGGCATGGCTGGCTTAGCTTTTGTAGAAGGTGCTTTTGCAGGACTTTCTTTAGCCGGCCTAGTTTTTGGCGCTTGAGCAGAAATATCCCCAGCCTCTCGCTGAGTTTCTGCAAAACCTGACAAATCCATGGTCTGCTCGAAGTCAAACAATTGATGCTTTTCATCGCTACTTTGAACAGGCTCAAGTTGTTGGGTTGATAAAATATCTGGCGGAGCTGCCTTGGATAAAGCTGAAACTTGAGGTGGTTGCTTAGGAATTTCAACTTTGCGAGGGAAAACTAATTTAGTTTTCGTAGTCAATGCTTCGTCTAAGAGAGATGAAGGCATTGGCAATTGTTCTTTCCAATCATCTCTGCCCCTTGCTTCATGTGCTGCAATGATTTGGTCCAATAGACTGCTATCTTCGCTTGTTTCTACTTTTTTAGAATCTTCGCTTGCTTCTATTTTTGTTTCTGCAGTGGGCGTAGTTTCCATGGTAGATGATTTTTGGGGTATTTCAGGAATAGGTAATTCAAGACTTGCATCTGAAATTTTTTCTTCTTTTTTCAAAGTGCTTATCTCAGCACTTGCAGGCTCTTCTCCAGAGATAGTAACGCTTGCAGGCTCTTCTCCAGAGATAGTAACGCTTGCAGGCTCTTCTCCAGAAATGGTGACACCAGTGCTTGCAGGCTCTTCTCCAGAAATGGTGACACCAGTGCTTGCAGGCTCTCCAGAGATAATAACGCCAGTGCTTGCAGGCTCTTCTCCAGAAATGGTAACACCAGTGCTTGCAGGTTCTCCAGAGATAGTAACGCCAGTGCTTGCAGGCTCTTCTCCAGAAATGGTGACACCAGTGCTTGCAGGCTCTTCTCCAGAGATGGTGACACCAGTGCTTGCAGGCTCTTCTCCAGAGATGGTGATGCCGGTGCTTGCAGGCTCTTCTCCAGAGATAGTAACACCGATGCTTGCAGACTCTTCTCCAGAAATGGTGATGCCAGTGCTTGCAGACTCTTCTCCAGAGATGGTG
>JAKLHB010000176.1 GCA_022710345.1 Planctomycetota bacterium | reverse complement strand
TGTTCGTGAAGGTCAAATGGGCAACGCAAAAAATCGTGAGCAGTGCCAGGGACGAAATCATCATTCGAGGTTCAGCCATCAAGGGATATAGCAAAGTAATCTCGAAATCCAAAGTAGGCAGTTGGGGATATGTTGCAGCCGTGGAATTACTGGAGCCAGAAGCCGGCGACTACGAAGTCGAGGCTGAGGTAAAAATCGGCGGCATGAGCCAGAGGAAAACACTGCGATTCACCGTGACCGAGCCGACTGTCCGGGCACAGGATATCAGCATCAATATCACAGGGAACTCCAGCGTACAAGAAAAAGAGACCTGGACCTATGAAATCGTGGTGGCGAATACCAACCCAAGGGCCGAGGATGCATTCCGGATCGAAATCCGGCTCAATGGCTTGGCATACCAGGGCGTGGCCAATCCAGCCTGGTCATCGCAAACGACCTTGAAACCCAAGACCCAGTGGAAAACCACGTACAATCTAACCGGGCTACGTCCTGGGAATGCCCAAATTATAGTGAACGTGAGCTTTGCAGTAGGAGAAGACGTGCTGCAATCCCTGACCAAGGACATCCAGATCACAGCCAAGCCAATACCTGTGGTCATATCCCAGCCAATACAGCCGACCCGACCTGCAACTCCTTCATCTTCAGGCTACCCAGGCTTCACATACTTGCGAACGCAAACCTATTCCTGCGGCGGTGTAACCAACACAGTGAAGGAATACCGCCACGATCGAACCGGGATGGAATTCGTGCTGATTCCAGGCGGGACATTCACGATGGGAAGCCCAGACGGGGAAGCCGGGCGAGATGATGATGAAGGCCCGCAGCACCAGGTCACGCTGTCGCCGTACCTGATCAGCAAGACCGAAGTAACGCAAGCCGTATGGGAGCGAGTGATGGGAGGCAACCCGTCGGGGTTCAAAGGCTCAGACCGGCCTGTAGAGAATGTATCCTGGAATGATTGTGTATCCTTTTGTGAAAAGACAGGGCTATCCCTACCGACAGAAGCGCAATGGGAATTTGCAGCACGATCTGGAACACAAAGCGCGTATTACTTTGGCGATGATGAAAGTAGCTTGGGGAATTATGCGTGGTATAAGGGTAATTCCAGCGGCCAGACCCACCCGGTTGCCCAAAAACAACCTAATGCGTATGGATTGTATGACATGGCCGGTAATGTGTATGAGTGGTGTTATGACTGGAAGGCGGATTACCCTAGTAATAGCGTGACGGATCCGGTTGGCCCTAGTAGTGGCTCGCTCCGGGTCTATCGGGGCGGTTCTTGGTCTGGTTCTGCTTCGTGTTGCCGTTCGGCGTACCGCGACTACGGGGGGCCGGCTGATCGGTTCAGCAATTTGGGGTTTCGGGTTCGGGCTTTGAATTCCATCGGAATTAACCCGCAAAAATAAGTGACCCGGCAGACGGAAGGGCGGCATTGGGCAGGCCCATCCCCACAGCGAAGCCAAAAGTGGGCCTAGCCGTTCTGAAGGTCCTACCAGAATTTTTTCTAATGTTACGCCGATGTGATAGCGAAAATCCTTATGCCTGTAGCGAAATTGGATGACAACACCTCTGTTTTGAGTGAAAGAGGCACGGCGGATTTGTTAGGGATGAGCCAAAAACTTTTAAATCGCATGAGGACAAACTTAAGTCAAAAATTGCTACAACCTTTATGGAATCAAATTTTAAGCATGAGGACAAATGAATGTATACAAAATCTAAAAACTTTGCTTGAGGCAAATTGGATTTATTGCGCCTAAATAAATCCAAATCCAAAAGCATTGACAAAATCATGCAATAGTTGTATCATCATAGATTGATTCCAATCGTCTTATTTTTGATGGAAGGAGAAGCCAATGTCTGAGCGAAAAGCCTTATATTATGGGCAAGTGGAGTTGATTCCCAGGATTGTTTGTGATGGGTATATTTTGGATGACAACACCTCTGTTTTGAGTGAAAGAGGCACGGCGGATTTGTTAGGGATGGACCATAAAGCATTGAAAAACGTGGGGACTACTTGGCCACCAAAAACGTTAAACTCATTTATAGATAAAGAGTTAATCGTGGGGAGTACTTTAATAGAAGTACTAGCCAATGGCAGTCCGCATAAAGGAAGAAAAATTGATGTTTATACCAGCAATTTTATTGAAGCGATTATACGTGCTTATACTATGGCGATGGGGCATAATAAATTGCAAAAAAATCAGCTCCATATTGGGAGACGATGCGCAATTCTGCAATGCTCTTTTGTCCGTACCGCCCTCGACACCGCGATCAAGCAAGCCTGTGGTTTTTCTCCGAATATTCAGGAAACAGCGCAGAAGCATTACAAGGATGCTGTGCGTGTGTTGAAGGAAATGGGATTGCGATGTTCAGTACCTGGGTGCTAAATCATCCTTTTACACCTCTTTTTTCAAAAGAGCATCTTCTACCTCTTACACCTCTTTTTTCAAAAGAGCATCTTCTACCTTTTTGCCAAATGAAAAAATTACGGCCCAAATTCTTTCGGAAGTTTTGATTGCAATCAAAGGGTGAAAAAATTTGAGCCTGCTTTTTTATTTAAAACCATGCGTTTTCGCGAGGATGCAAGATATGGTACTTCATCTCTGCAATTTTCCAATCTTCCTCATTATCAATGTCCTGAACTTGAGATTCTGGGATCTCAATGGGCACTGTATGTTCTGCAAAAAGCTTTTTTTGTGTTAAAAAACTGCTGACTTTCACCCAATAGAATTGGCCTACATCATGGTATGTGGGCATCAAGTCTTGGGAGCGTGCTGTGAGGTTTTCTGGCCACATCATACTCACGCGGCCTTCCGCAATCTTCAAAGCACGTTGAATTGGATAGCTGAATCGCACAACTGGCAATGCAGCATCTGCACCGGTTGTCAGCAGAAGATCATAGCCTTTTTTCAATTGTTCGGGTGTCACAAAAGGTGCAGTGGGGTATAGGCAACATAAGTAATCAAAAGTTTTCCCTAATGATTCGTAGGTATGAATGACTTCGAGTAGAACTTCGGCTGTGGTAGTAAAATCGCCGGCTGTTGCGGCTGATCTTAAAAAAGGTATGGTTGCCCCTAATTTTTTGGATACATTGGCAATTTCTTCATCTTCCGTAGAAACCATGACTTCATCAAAACATTTGGCTTCTAGGGCTGCGGAAATCGAATATTTGATAATCGGTTCGCCAAGGAATAATTTAATGTTTTTGCGCGGAATTCGTTTACTGCCGCCTCGTGCTGTGATCACAGCTAATGCTTTGGGCATTTTGATCTCCTAGTTTCAAGCAACTGCGAAAGTATAGACAGGTTGGATAAGTCCATCAGCCCTGTCTATACTATGATTGAGGATTTACTTAGGATAACGGATTTTGGGAGCCACTATGTTAGTTGACAATTTTTTACAAAACCTGCCAATTCAGCAGCCCCAGAAAACATTCAAAAACGATGGACGTTCTTTGAGGTGTTGCGTTGCCGGCTAGAAACTGACCGACAGCGTCTGCTGCAATTGGCGGAATGGGCAAGGGGTTTTTGAGTTGCGGTTGTGTAGTTCCTCCCAAAAAACGGATATTGGGAGCCTGTGCCAATTCAGCAGCGCCCCAGAAAACATTCAAAAACGATGGACGTTCTTTGAGGTGTTGCGTTGCGGGCTAGAAACTAACCGACAGCGTCTGCTGCAATTGGCGGAATGGGCAAAGGTTTATTGAGTTTCGGTTGTGTAGTTCTCCCAAAAAACTGAATCGCATCGAAGAATCTACAAATGGGTTCCGTCTGGAATAATGGTACTCTTTGGAATCACAATCACACCATCACGCACCCAATATTGATCTGTCTGTGCGCCGTCTTTTTTGCCATCTGGCGTGATGTAAACTCCATTGCCAATTCGAGCATTTTTATCAATGATGGCATTGCGAATGTAGCAGTCTTGTCCAATCCCGACTGGAGGCGAACCAGGCATTGGCCGTTCTGCATCGTAATAATCCGCGCCCATGATAACTGAGTGTTCGATCACAGTTCCACTGCCGACTATTTGGCGTAATCCTATGATAGAATGCAAAATGCGATGGCTCGAAATAATGCATCCTTCTGCCAAGAGAGAACGACTTAGATCGCAGCAGATGATCTTGGAAGGCGGCAAAAAGCGCATGTGGGTATAAACTGGGGCTGTAAAATCATAGAAAGAGAATTCTGGCAATGTATCTGTTAAAGCCAGGTTGGTTTCCCAAAAACCACCAATGGTTCCAATGTCTTTCCAATAGCCATCAAAAAGATCTGCACAGACATTGTATTTTGTGATGGATCCAGGAATGATATGCTTGCCAAAATCGCCTTCTTTATTGGTCTCGAGGATTTCTTTTAAAGTTGTGGTATTGAAAATATAGATGCCTAAGTTCGCTAGATATCGTTCTTCTTTGCAGATGTTCTCGGGAATCCTAAAACTGGTGATATCTGCAGTGCCCCCGGGTTTTTCCCAAAATTGAGTGATCCTATGTTGCGGATCAATTTTCATAATACCCAGTTCATTGCATTCTTTTCGAGGCACAGGTTTTGCGCAAATGGTAATGTCTGCGTGCATGTGTTGATGACGAAGGATCACATCTTGAAAATTCATACGATAGAGTTGATCGCCGGAAAGAATCACCACGACATCAGATTTTTGTTCCAAAAAATAGGAAAGATTCTGACGTACTGCGTCGGCTGTGCCTTGAAACCAGCCTTGTTCTTCCCGAGTGCCTTGTTGTGCTGCTAAGATTCGCACAAAGCTGCGATTGAATTGGTCAAAACGATATGCATTTTGGATGTGTTCATGCAATGATACACTGTTGAATTGAGTCAACAAAAACATGCGTCGGATTTGGCTGTTGAGACAATTGCTAATCGGGATATCCACCAGACGATATTTACCGGCTAAGGGTACGGCTGGTTTACAACGAAATTTGGTCAGGGGTTGAAGTCGTTTTCCTTCTCCACCGCCCAAAATCACAGCAATAGCATCCATAGCTTCAAGCATGGAATCACCTCCTCAATAAAAACAAAAAATTTTCAAGCAACTATATGGATTGTACCAAAGAAAAATGAATGTTGCAAAGAAAAATTGTAGAACTTTGCAAGATCATCTCGATCCAATTTGAGCTTTTCATGGCGCAAGATTATTTCCATTTTTTGCATGAACTCTTGTATTTTTGAATAAAATTTGTTATTTTGGTAGGTTAAATACCATGATGGTATTTCATGGAAGGAATTGTTCCGATTTAACTTATTTCTAAGATAAAATATTATGCTGATTTAAAAAGATTTTTGGGGTATTTGTATGACTCTTCAACAAGAATTACGTCATTGCATCCAAGTGGCTATGGGACAAAAGCCTGCGGATGTTCTTTTCCAAAATGTTAAGGTTGTTTCTACATTTACAGAAGAAATCATTCCAACTGATGTAGCTATTGCAGCGGGTAAAATTGTGGCTTTAGGACATGTCAAAGAAGCCAAAACCATTGTCAATGGTCAAGGAGCCTATCTTTGCCCAGCATTGATGGATGCGCACATTCATATTGAATCTTCTATGTTGACTCCTGAGGGATTTGCCGAAGCAGTTGTGGTGCATGGCACAGGAGCCGTGGTTTCTGATCCGCATGAAATTGTCAATGTTTTTGGGCTCAAAGGCTTAGAATATATGCTTAAAGCCTCCAAAGATGTACCATTGGATATTTTTTATGGCATTCCTTCCTGCGTTCCTGCCACCCATATGGAGACCACCGGCGGCACCATCAATGCCCAAGATATTCGGGCCGCCTATAAACTCAATCCGCAAACCATTGCTTTGAGCGAAATGATGAATTATCCAGGGGTATATCTTTGCTTAGATGATGTACTAGAGAAAGTCAGTGTGGCTCAAGAACTTGGGCTTTCGATTGATGGACACGCGCCCATGCTGATGGGCAAAGAACTCAATGCGTATCTCAATGCACGGATTCTGACAGACCATGAATGCTCCAATCCTCAAGAAGCTAAGGAAAAATTACAACGTGGTATGTATGTGCTGATTCGGCAAGGGTCTGCTGCGCATAACTTAAAAGACTTGTTGGCAATTCTCAATGATCAAACCGTGCACCGGATTGCCATTGCATCTGATGATCGGCATCCGAATGATCTTTTAAACCAAGGCCATTTAGACTATACCTGGAGGGAGATGATCCGCCTGGGGGTACATCCAATCCGAGCGTTGAGAACAATGACTCTGAATCCTGCACTCATCTATGGATTGCGTGATCGAGGTGGAATCGGTATTGGATACCGTGCGGATTTCATGCTTGTTCGAGATTTATCCAACCCTACAGCATCTGCTGTGTATCATCAAGGGATTTTGGTGGCGCAAGATGGTGAATTGGTCCAGCCAATCACACGTCAGTCTGCGCATGATATGATGTCCTCTGTGCATCTTCCTCCAAATTTACATCAAGCTCTTGAAAAATTTCCCACTCAAGGCAAAGTACGGGCCATTGGGATCATTCCAGGTCAACTTGTCACAGAAAATGCCCAAGCATTTGCACAAGATGTTCATTCCCAAGACTTAGCTTATTTAGCAGTGGTGGAACGTTATGGTAAAAATGGCAATGTTGGACTGGGCTTTGTCAAAAACTTTGGGCTGCAACAAGGCGCTTTGGCTTCCACAGTAGCCCATGATCATCATAATCTCATTTTATTAGGTAAGTCTTTGGCTGATATGGAAGTTGCAGCGCATGCCATTGAAAAAATGGGCGGTGGATTTGCGTTAGTCAAAAATGGTCAAGTACTTGCTTCTGTTCCATTACCAATTGGTGGACTTATGTCCAATCAAAATGCTCGCACCATTGCCAAAGCATTATCGGATATGGATCAAGCAATTCATCAAATTGGTGTTCAATTGCCATCTCCATTTATGATGCTTTCATTCTTAGCGTTATCCGTAATTCCTCATCTCAAACTTACAGACAAAGGCCTTGTGGATGTAGATCGCTTTACGATTGTACCATTAACCTTAGACTAAGGAAAAAGTATGCTGGAATCTATCTTGAATTGCCCCCATTGCGGGGCCAAGTTCCAGCAATTGCCTGAATCTTGCCCATTTTGCAAGAAAGCAATTCCAAGAGAGTTCGTGCAAAAATTAGCATTGATTCATGCAATGGAAATGGAACTCACAGGATACTATGAACGACATTTATGGCCAGAAGATACACTGAGCCAGTCCCTACGTGAATTATTGGGCAAAGAACGAGAACGTGTGCAACTACTTCTTCAACCTCTTGTACAACCTGTAACAGGTATTGAACAAGGTATATCAACTGAGCCAGGTCCAAAACCAACAACGCCAGAACCAAGTGCAGAAGTGCATGCACCAGCATTGCCCAAGCTTGCGCCTGGTTTGCCTGATGAAATCAAGGACGCTCTGGCTGAACTCGAGTCTCCACCGCCAAAAGAGGCTGCACCCGTAAGCGCAATTGCCAAAGAGCCAGTGAGCGCGGTTGCCAAAGAGCCAGTGAGCGTAATTGCTAAAGAGCCTGTACCGGTGAGTGCGGTTGCCCAAAAGCCTGCAGCCATTGCGTACCCAACCGAGATGCCTATCAGCCGAAAACCTACGGCAGGCATAGCAGCCCAAGAGCCTATTGCAAAAGCTCCAGGGGCCAAAATGCTGCCAAAATCCAAGGTTGCGAAAGCCGGGGCCATTATTCGTAAAAAAATGAGCGCAGCCCCCTTCATAAAGCCAAAGTACAAACAACCACAACCTCAGCAACCACCCAAAGAAACAGGCGAAGAAATCGGCTGGGCCATTCTGCTTCCTGTGTTGCTCAGTTTTATTTTTCTATGGGCATTAATGGATACCAATGATCAAACATTGGCTATTTTCATGGCTATGCTCACATGTTGCTGGGCAATCTGGGAAAATAGTTGCTTAAAAAAAGAAAAAATCATCAGTGCATATTTTCTAAAGCTCTATCATATTACTGGCACTATTATAGCCTTAGGCGTTTTATTGGATTATGTTTATCGAAGAGACATTATTGTATCTTTTTTTATCATAGCATGTTTATGGGCAGCATTTTTCTTGCATTTCAAAATTGGCTGTCTGATAGCATTTTTTATAGGCGTTGTTTTTTTCCTGCTTGGTTTGGCAGCCGGGCATCGTGATGCTGTAATGCTCTTTGGAGGAATACTCATCACGATCAATATCCTATATGCCATAGGAATTGTGCTGAAGTGGACCTGGCGTGCTCTTGTTGGATTTTTCAGGCTGCTGTTTGGTAAGTATGAAGAGGAACTTGCTGAATTACCACAAGCTACTCAATCCACCATGCAGGAAGAAACTAAAGCAGGGGAGATGCCTTCAGTAACTGAAGAATCCGCGAAATCTGCAATGGAGAAAATCACTCCAGCTCCTCATATTGAGATGCCTCCAGCAACTGAAGAATCCATGAAACCTGCAATGGAGAAAATCACTCCTCATATACCAGCAGCACCTGAGCCGGTGCCTCCACAGCCTGGACCTGAGACAATACCCCAGCAATTTGAGGTAATTCCTCCAGTTGCCAAACCTCAAAAACCGAAGCCGCTGTTTAAAAAAGCAAAGCCATTGCCACCAGTGCCAAAGGCTCCTGCATTGCCTAATGTATTGCTTTCGTACATCACACATCCTGCGGTTCGGGAAAATATCTTGCTGTTCTTAGGCATTTTCCTGATCATTGCTGGCGAAGTTTTTGTAGTGTCCAATTCTTGGGGTGCGATGGATAGCACCATGCGGCAATTGGGCATTTTTGCTTTGCTCCTTTCATCGAGCGCTATGTTTTATTTTTTCGGGCACTTTGCGCATAAAAAGTTGAAGCAAGTTTTGCCAGCGCAGATTTTCTATTTTCTCACGATTTTTTTGCTTCCTCTGGGCATGATTGTGCCGACCAATCTCCTGAATACTGAGCCACTTTGGGCAGGAGTTACTGTTGTTTTAGCCCTTGGTGCTATGTTCTTTTGTGCTTTCCAGATATCCAGTTGCTTGCCAAATCTTAAAAATCGCATGCTGTGGTATTTGGTGCCTTTGATGCTTGTCCATTTGTTGGCTAAAACATTAGGAATTTGGCTACCTTGGAGTTGGATTATATTAGCGTATGTGCCTTTATTGCTGATTTTGTGGTCTTGGTGGACCATGGGCAAAGATTTTAGAGCTGACTCTGCGAATAAACCAAGCTTCTATTTTTGGCTTGCCATTTCTCTTTGCGCATGGCTCATTTTACTCGGACATCTGCAATATCGCCTGCGGATCACACATCAACAATGGCTGCCTATGTATTCGTATGCCATGATGCCTGGGCTGGTTGCTGGATTTTTAGGCTTTGCAGACAGGCGCATGGAAGGTATGGCCAAAGGGCTATCCTTGCTCTCGATTCTTGCGATTTGCTTTGGTATTAGCTCTGTGGGCATGGCGTTGCAAAATCCCTATACCTTGCTCTTTTCTATGATCATTGCCATGTCGCTTTTTGCATATTATACATACTGGCAGAAATATGTTTCATTTTTCATGGCTGCATTGCTTTGCTCTGTCGTGGTTTATTTTTTATTGCCTACACCACTTCGAGAAGTGATCATGCAGTTTAGGGTATGGCTAGGCGGCCAACTCGGTTATGCAAGTGGCAAATTGCCATTCTCTTATTACGGCATTACATTTTTACCGTATATGATCATTTTGTGCTTTGTCGGAAATATGCTGATCAAGCATAATGAAATTCGGCTATTGCGCGCTCTGCAATCCTGGTTTTTGGTCATTTCGGTTGGATTACTCGCTCTGACTAAATTCGGCGGCAGTGATCCCCGGCCTCTGTTGGTGACCCTACCTATTTACAGCATTGGATATCTGATTGCAATTCGCTACATTGGCCTACGATTCCTCAGTTATTTTTCCATTGCAAGTATTAGTTTATGGATTTATGAAGGCACAGGCCTATTCTACGCAGCGCCCTGGCTCACACCTGCTGCCTTGCTTGGTCTAGCCATTCTATGGGGTTTATGTG
>JAKLHB010000175.1:8938-10103 GCA_022710345.1 Planctomycetota bacterium | reverse complement strand
AGCTTGCCATTGTGGCTTTTCTTGCAAATATACTTCTCTGAGAGCGTCTTCTGTGACCTGTTTTTTACCTAACCAAAAGAGTGTGATCAAATTGATAGCAAAGAAAACAAGGAGAATCAATACCAAAACTTGTAATGTTTTCACCTTGCCCATCAAATTTGTAATCATGTACTCATTGGTTTCGCCTTTATTTTCAGCATCGGTGAGTGGCTTAATCACCATGAGCCTTTGGCAAAAAATACATGCTCGTTGCTTGCCAACCGCATCTTCACTAACCTCAAAAATTTTCCAACAATGCTGACATTTTACTTGAACAGCCATAATTGATACCTTTCTGCGATAGGTTGGTCATTCTTGTTGCACCTACATATTTTCCAATACTTCACGCAGTTGTTTGATGCCAATTTCCTGGACTGCTTCAAACAATGGCAATGCATTGTAGTAGAGGTGCTTCAGTTGTTCCTTGAGTTTATGAATGATTTCTTCATGATCAAATGCGAGCTTCGGCAATTTTTTAAGGGAAAACAATTGAACATTGGCAGCATCAGTGCTAGCTTGGACGTTGAGTTTTTTGTTTGTGAGAGTCCAAAATGCCATTGTCAGGGTTCTTCCTCTGGGGTCTCTGCCTAATTTATCAAACATCCCAATGGGATATAAGGTTAGTCCTTCAATACCCGTTTCTTCTTTGAGCTCGCGGGTTGCTGCTGCCATCAAGATTTCATCGGGTTCTAAAAATCCGCCTGGAAGTGCCCAATCTCCTTGAAATGGTGGATTTTTACGCTGGATTAAGACTATTTTCAAATCACCACGCTGAATGTTCAACACAGCAACATCAACAGTCACAGCAGGATTCTCATGTTGCATAATTTTTCCTTTGCACAAAAGAAAAGCGCACACAGAAATTTCGCGGCAAATAAAAAAGTATGAGTTATGCAGCCTCATACTTAAACATTGCTGCACCAACGGGCAGTCGCCTGCCAGTCTGCTGCGGTAGAGACCCACAGCGATGCTAAAAAGCTACAAGGTGGATAAATCCCTCCATTGGGGTTCATCAAGAGGGACCATTAATCGTAGAGATTGTTACAGGCCTCGGAAATAAAAGTTCTCTTTGATAGCTACGTTTTCCTGTGTCCCATCAGGACACGATAAGAGCCGACATAACCTG
>JAKLHB010000175.1:0-8928 GCA_022710345.1 Planctomycetota bacterium | reverse complement strand
GAATGCTACGTTTTCCTGTGTCCCATCAGGACACGATAAGAGCCGACATAACCTGGGGTTAGAAACCCCAGGCTTTATTCCCAAACCGCTTCGCGGCAAAAAACTTTGCTCGGAAATAAAAGTTCTCTTTGATAGCTACGTTTTCCTGTGTCCCATCAGGACACGATAAGAGCCGACATAACCTGGGGTTAGAAACCCCAGGCTTTATTCCCAAACCGCTTCGCGGCAAAAAACTTTGCTGCAGTGCAATCTTATACGAGTTCTACAACTAGAATGCTATTCAATAAATGGACGATCCATGCGTTGGAGCGCTTCTTTTAGGAGGCGAACTTTTTCACGATATGGTAAAAATGCACTTTTGAATCCATATATGATGACATCTTTAACTTCGTCTAAAGTCAAATCATACTGTTTAGTTGCAAGGAGTAGTTCATCGGTCATGGTAGTATTGGAAATCAAACGATTGTCTGTGTTCAGGGTAACACGTAGGTTATAGTCTAAATAAAATCTAAATGGATGATGTTCTAAAGAGTCAACAGATCTGGTTTGAACATTTGAGGTTAAACAAATTTCTAGAGGAATGCGATGGTCATTCATATAATTGAGCAAATCGCCGTCTTCTGCTAGACGAGTTCCGTGTCCAATACGATGTGCTCCGCAATAATGAATTGCCTGAGAGATGCTCTCTGGGCCATAAGCTTCCCCTGCGTGAATGGTGCAGTTGATATTGTTATTGAGTACTAATGAAAATGCCTCAATATGGCGTTTAGGAGGATTATCTACTTCTGCACCGGCTAAGTCAAATCCTACCACACCTCTGTTTTTGTATGCTACACAAATTTCAGCCAACATTTTAGATTCTGCAGCAGGCCGATCGCGCATCGCACAAATAATCACACCTGTATGGATTTTGTATTGGCGTTGGGCTTCTTCTAGCCCTTCTAAAACACTATCTACAATTTCAGAATAGCGCAATTTGCGTTGTGTATGCAAAATAGGAGAAAAACGTACTTCGAGATACCAAACATTTTCTTTAGCGGCATCTTCAGCCAGTTCAAAAGCTGCTCTAGCAAGGGCATCTTTGTCTTGAAGGACAAGAAGTGTGATGTCAAATGCTTTTAGATAGTCAACCAGGCTCTCCATTTGTGAGCCGCATACAAGTAAGCTATGCAGTTTTTCTTCATCATAAGAAGGCAGCTTGATGTTGTGTTCTTGTGCCATTTCAATGATGCTGGAAAGCCGTAGTGAGCCATCTAAATGGCAATGTAAGTCTGTCTTGGGTAAATGAAATAAAATATCACGTGTGATTTCTGTAGCCATCTGGCTCTCCTTTGGTATGAGTGTTTTTTTAATCTGTACTTTTTATTAATCGAATTCCAACTGTATTATACGAAGCATTGGGATGATATGCTACTCTACGATAAGCTAAAATTGAAAATATTTCGGTATCCCAGTCGCCTCCACGGCAAACTCTAAGACTGCCTTGTGCAGGACCGGTTGGATTATGGGACGGTGCTATATTGTAATACTTTGGATCATAATAATCGCTGCACCATTCCATAACATTGCCAAGTAAATCTTCACAAAGATATGGTGAGGCGCTGTCTGAAAATGATCCAATAGGCGCAGTATATTCATAAGGGTCTTTCGGAGAACCCGTTTGTTTATAATTAGCCAATAGTATATCTGGAGGTTGGTTCCCCCAAGGGAATGGCCTTTCGGGCATGAGGTTAGTTTTAAGGCCTATATTGGGAGTTTGACTTTGCCAATCAGGGATCAAAATTCCCCCACGGCAAGCTTTTTCCCATTCTGCTTCTGTAGGCAACCGCTTTCCTGCCCATTTTGCATATTGCATAGCATCTGACCATGCTACTCCAACCACTGGGCTTTCTGGGGCATTGAATCGGGAATCTTGGCTAAATGGACTAGGTTGATGCCCAGTTGCTTGGACAAAACTTTCATATTGGCGATTGGTAACCTCGTATTTGTCTATATAAAAATTGCTAAGATTGAGCACTTTGACAGGAAGTGTATCATGGCTGCCTTCTTTAGAACCTCGATAATACTCGCCTGCTGGCACAAAAACCATAATGCTTTCATCTGAATTCCAGCAATATTCTCCCAAGGTTCCTGTCCGTCGCATCCCATAAGGCAGACGTTCATTAAACCATCCAATGCCTTCTGGCAATGCTTTGAGCACGGGTTCTTCTAAATTATTGATTTGGCTAAGAAGGCGATTAGATTCTGCAGCCGGCAAATCTGTTTTGCGAACAAGCAATCGCGCTCGATTAAATTGCTTTGCTTTACACAATTCACGTACAAGTGGCAAAAGATCAGGATACTTCTTTTCTGGTGATTTGGGCGGTATGATTTTCCATGCGATCAATTGCTCTTGAATGAATTTTGAAATAGTTTCATGGAGGCCTGGCAGTGTATAAACACAGTATACTCCAGCGCCAATAATGCAAAAAATAAGGAATAGAATAGCAAATTTGTGCTTGAAATGGACAGGCTCTTCTTCTTTTTCTGGCGGCATAGCCGAAGCTTCTATATTGGGATGGCTTTCTTTATTGATTACATGCAAAGGAGTGGTGACAGATTTTGCTTTTTGTGGATATGGTGTGCTACTGCTGCCTGGTTCATTCAGATATGGCACAGTACGAATGATTTTTGCATAATCTGGTAGATCTCCGCGTTTGGCAAGTCTAGAGCCAGGACCTGATTTTTGAGATTCTGTAGCCATAATGACTTCTGCAATGCGCTGAGATGATTTTAAGATTCTAGGGTTGCCTTCGGCTCCTCCAGATGCTTTGCTTGGCAACGGTGTTGTCTGCTGCACTTTGGAGGTCATTTTAGGGGTCACAGCATTTGGTGTTTCTTGTGAAGCCATTTTTGCAATCATCATGGGCAACGCAACTGTCTCTTTTTTTCCAGACATTTTAGAAAGAGTCGGTGTTGGTTCGTGACTAGTTTTGCCAATATTCACAGGCAATACTTCGCTTTTTCCAGTTGATTTGGGCATGCCCATTTCATTGGGGGTAGCCACTTGCGGAAAAAAGCTATCTTCAGGTAGTTTGCTAGGTTTGGGAAGCAAAGGCAATTGGCTTATTTTACTTTCAAGCCATAGCTTAGGATTTTGCAAAATATGCGTACATTGCTTGATTTTTTGGATCATGCTTGGATCACAGCCTAAGTGTTCCATAAATTCCTGCACAATGATTTGTTCCATGAGAATTCGAGCTTCATCTGGAAGATTGGAATTTTGCTGAGATCTGCTGAGAGCCATCAAGGTATCTTGAATCAACATTCGCTCATTTTCGCCTAATGCTAATTTGGACAGTAAAAAGCTTTCTACTTGGGTTGGTATATCTTCTACTTGGGAAGGCGGATAATCATGTGTCTGTACATTATGCTGATCCACTTCCATTACAAATCCGTCTAAGAGTTGTTCAAGTTCTTGGGCATTCTTCATTCGATCTGATGGCTTTTTAGCCAGAAGCATTTGAATTAATTGATCCACAGGTTCAGAAATAGCAGGATTGCGTGTTCTTGCAGAAGGTATCGTAGAGTATAAATGCTGTTTCAATATCGAAATAGTATCACCTTGATATGGAGGTGAGCCAGTAATTAAATGAAATAAGGTGGCACCTAAGGAGTACAAATCTGTACGAGCATCTATTTGAAAGTCTCCGCAAACTTGCTCAGGAGAAATATACAATGGATTGCCAAACAAAACGCGGTCTCCGGCGACTGCCTCTGTGTTTTCAATGGGCATAGCTAGTCCAAACTCAGCCAGTTTTACTTCTTCATTTAGGGTCAGCAGAATATTGGCTGGTTTGACATCCATATGCAGGATTCCTTGGCTATGGCCAGCATGTAAAGCTTTGCAGACTTCCTTAGCGATGAATAGCGCTTCATTGGGCATCACGATTTTATTTTTTTCTAATGCTTGTGCTAAATTATAGCCTGCAGCAAAGCTCATCACAATGCAAAAATGGCCATCTAGCATACTGCTGTAATACATGGGGACTACATGCGGTGAAGCAATTCGTAATACAGCTTGTGTATTGTGGAGTAAAATCTGGATCAACTGTTCTCCATACTGACGCAATAACGCAGATGAAATGATTTTAATGGCCACAGATTCCTGGGTTTGGATGTCACATCCCATGTAAAAAATGCTAGACCGGGTTTTGGCAATGAGACTATCAATGCGATATTTGCCAAACGTACGACCAAGCCAAGGATCATTTGTCATAGAAAATCCGCACAAAAACTCCTGCTTTGATTAGGCAGGTATAGAAGTGCGGCCTCCATTGAAGGATGCTGAATGATTGGTTTTATGGAATGCACAACACTATTGAGCAAACATGTCTTTTGCTCGCTATTTTTTCCCGACCTGTCTTTTTCGGTCATCATGAACAATCTTTTGTAATCGGGTAGCTATGTCATTATTCAATTTCTCAGGCAGTTCTAGTTCTTCTCTAGTTCCAAGGTTATAGTATTGAATGAGCTTTCGAGCAATTTCATAGCCATCCACCACATAAACGCTGTCTTCTTTGGCAAAATTTATTTTGCCGTATACTTTAAAAATATCGGTGAGTTCACGAAGTACTTGTACAGTTTTTTTGCTAGCTATATCATGAATGACACGATCTAATTTGGCCTTGCATTCTTCTAAACTACGGCTATATGTGTTGCCTACTTCGGGTGCTTGTGAAAGCAGTTGGATTAAAGCTTTCGGGAGTTTTTGCCTAAGTGGCTCCCATTGTTTGTTATCGGGTTGTGCTCTAAATTCAGTGAGCTTGATGCCTAATTCTTTTACATCATAACCATATAATGTTATATTTTGGTGGTACCTTGGATTGCGCAATAAAGTAAATAAAGAATTCATTCGTTTGTGTTCTTCACCTTCAAACTGTAGCAATTCTTGAATTTTTTGTTCTAGCTCACCTTTCAAGGTGGCTCGTACTAATTGGCAAATTTTAGTGGTACCTTTTGTAGGCATAAAGTTAAGGCTTGTCTTAAGTTGTTGCAAAGACATTTGCCCGCCTACTCCAATAAATACATTGATAAGCTCATGAATGCGGCTGGCCATAGTTTTGAATTCTGGTTTTTCTTCGAATCGCTGAAGATGGGCCACTAATTCATTGAGACTATTGACACGATCAATCATATTCCATAATAAATTTTCAGATGCCCTACTGTTGTGCCATTTTTTGAATAAATCATGTAAAATCGTAGGCTTTTTACCAAGGTAATAATCCAGCAATGTTTTCCAATCTTTTGGCTTTGCATCTATGGCTTTTTTTAAGTCTTTTACTTGACGAATAATTTGTAGATTTTTATATTTCTTCAAGATAGAACTATGGATTTGGGTGTAATTTTCCATATAGCATTCTAATTCATCATAATCCTTGCAAAGCTTTACTTCTTCTAAAAAAACTTCATCATATTTTTTCAGAATGCTATCTAAAAATGCTTCAAAATACTTTCGTACTTTTTGATTGATTACTGAACTTTGAGTCAGATAACCCAGTTCTTCGACTTTTTTGGCAATATAAGACTCGCCTTGATTTAAGAGTTGCAAGATTGCTTCTCGTTTGGTTAAAGAGTTGCCTCTGAGAAGCAATAAGTATTTGAATTCTTCTAAAATTTTCCGTTGATCTGCTGGTAGCGTGCCTTTCAGCATAGCCACGATATTCTTTAAAAGATCTCCGGTCGCTAGAATCACGACCAATTTTTTTTCCAAGCCAGGAGGAATTTTTAAGGCCGCTTCTGTTACCATAGTGATCGAAAGCAATGTTTCGGAAAATTCGCATTCACCTGTTTTAGCCTCTTGCTCCAAAATTTCTCCCACAGGCGTTTTGCTAAAATCGTTCATCTCTCGCTGGAATGTTCCTAAAATCGGATCTACTTCGTATCGGCTTGCGGTCATCATAAAAAGTTCTTGATCCACAGGTTGAAAGGTCAAAGATGTGGGTGTTTGATGTATTTCTTCTACAGTTTTCGTGATGATTTTTAGGCTAGCATTCCTGCGCTGTTTGGCTTCTTCTAAGGCTTCTTGTGCATCATGCAAAAAATCTTGTGGTGTCTGATATCGAGAATTGGGATTGCGTTTGAGGGCCATCCGCACTATATTGAGAATTTTAGGACTGAGGTTAGGAACAAGCTCTGCTAAGTCCTGTGGATCGTCTTGAATTTTAGCTTTTAGCAAGATTTGTGGGCTAGCAATTTCATAATAAGGCCGATTACCATAGAGCATATGGTATAAGATACCGCCGATAGCATAAATATCTGTGCGAATGTCTGTGTCTTTTGGAGATATAATTTGCTCTGGAGACATATATGCAGGGGTTCCAAATGCTTCGTCCTTGGGCATGTCTTCTGTACTAAATTTTGCCAACCCAAAATCAGCAATTTTAGGCTTTTGGGTGACTTCTTCAATGAGAATATTTGCTGGTTTCAAATCACGATGTACGATGTTCAATGAATGTGCATATTGAATTGCATCCAAAATAGGGACGATCAGGGTAAGCGCTTGGACTTCACTCAAAGGGCCTTTTTTCCTAAGCATGGTGTCTAGGTCATAGCCTAAGACAAACTCCATAACAATGAATACTGTTTCCCTGCATACACCAATTTTATGCAGGCGAATAATGTTGTCATGGTTTAATAAGTTATGGATGCAAATTTCTTGAAAAAATCTTTGCACAGCCTTGGGGTCGTGGAGTACTTTTTCAGGCAAAATTTTGAGAGCGTATAATTTTTTGTCTTGTTGATGCACAGCTTTGTACACAATTCCCATTTTGCCTCTTCCTAGTTCTTCTAGGATTGTGTAGTGCTCTAATTCGTCTATTTTTTCTGCAGAGAAGGTTTCACAGCATTTTTGCTTTAGATTCTCACCAGCCGAAGAGTCTAAAAATTCTACTTCTTCCCAAGCTTCGGCAGATGGCGTTGGTTCTAGCGGTTCCCAATCATCGGCCTTTTTTTTGTGTTTGTCCATGATGAACTCCTGAATGCCAAAGATTAGCTTCCATAGCAAATATTACCCAAGTTGCCAGTTCTGAACATATTGGGCTGTATGGCGAATGAAAAAATATGAACATATTGGGCTGTATGGCAAATGAAAAAAGTATGAATTATGCAGCCTCATACTTCAACATTGCTGCACCAATGGACAGTCAACCAGCAACTAGGGTTTGTCTTCAAGATTTCAAATCAAAGACCTATTTTTTGTGCACAATAAAGGTAATGGAATCGCTAATAAATAGCTTCAGCCCGTCGGTGAGTTGTACCGTGGCCTCATTATCTTCAGCATGAAGCAAGCGATGTGCATCATCTTTTTGTGTATGCCATGTCGAGCCTTTGCCAGAAAGGTCTTGGAAATAGAATGTGCCATCTTGCTCAAAAATTCGGGCATGTCGTCTGGCAATGTACTCGTCACCATCATTGAAATAGAACTTCCAGAGGTCAATTTCAGGGTAAATTTGATCTTCTGTGCTATGTCGTCCAATATGTAATGCTTTTTTACCGTCTGAGTCTTGTGTCCATTCGCTTGGGTTGAGTTCGATAGCATTGGTAAACACATTACGAAGCTTATAAAATAGAGGACGTTGCCCTTCTGCTTCCAGGATATATTTAGGCTGTGGGTTGGCCACAATTGTTTCTTCTGGCAAAGCAGTGGGTGCTGTTCCATCAGAAGAAGTTGCAGTGGAAGCCTGAGCTGGGGTATCTGACTGAGCTGGGGCATCTGCCGGAGCCGGAGCATCTGCCGGAGCCGGAGCATCTGCCGGCACCGAGGCATCTGCCGGAGCAATGTTATCGGGCACAGCAGCTTCTTCTCCACGGGGGATTTCCATAGGTTCAGCAGGTGGAGGTGGAATTTGTTCTTCCGCAGACTCTACAGCTTCTGTAGGCACAATAGCTTGGCCTTTCATAAAGCAAAAAACAATGGACTCACTGATGAAGATGCGATTGCCTTCTTGTAGCTCTCGTTTTTGGCCATTGATAATCTCGCCTTTGGTGTTCAGCGATGTAGAATTATTACGGCAAATATCTTCAATATAATATTTACCTTCACTACGTAAAAAACGAGCATGTCGTCTGGAGATATATGGATCTTCACCTTCTAGGCGATATTGGCGTAAGTTAATATCAGGATAAATATTATTTTCAGGATCAAGGACTCCAATTGTGATTTGCTCTGCTTCAAAAGGAACTTCTTGAACCCAAACCCCTTTATATAGTACTTTAAGTCCGCCTTCTACGGTCAATTTATAGAATTCTTCATTGGGATTCATAAATTTTTGCTGGCCTCCTCTTAAGAATTGGCGTACGAAAACCTACTCAACAACCAAGTCAATATTTTAATGAACATTGCATCTTTGCTCAATGCAATAGCGAACTTGTTCGAAAAGCTTATAAAACGTCCTCAATTCCCTATTTTCTAAGCCAATTTTGGTAAATGTGCGGCGTAAAATACCTAAAAATAATTCAGGGCGTTCGTTTTTATGTTGAAATCCTACCAGCTCCAACAAATTTTCCAAATATTCGAGAAATTTTTCTATTTCCAAAGAACTGGCAAATTTTGGATAAGGAGAATTTTGGCTTGGGACAGAGGTTAAAAAAAGTTCATAGCAAATCAACATCACAGCTTGAGCAAGATTTAAAGAAGGATAGTCACGCGCCGCTGGGATATGTGTGCACCAAGTGCAAAAAGCAATTTCTTCATTGGATAGGCCTTTGGGTTCAGTTCCAAACAAAATCGCAACTTTGTTTTGTTCACAATATGGAATTAACTTTGGGCCAATATCCCTCGCTAAATAGCTTTCTTGATTGTCCCGAATAGGTTTATGGGAAGTTGCAATGGATAGCACACAATCACTTACAGCTTCTTGAATTGTTTCGTATGTCTTAGCCTGAAAT
>JAKLHB010000174.1 GCA_022710345.1 Planctomycetota bacterium | reverse complement strand
GCTAAAATAAGCCCCTGCAACCAAAAAGACGGTGTAATCCATTTAAAATATTCCCACAAATTCATCCTATTCTCCTTTGCATGCAAAGATCACTAAAATAGCTAAAATAAGCCCCTGCAACCAAAAAGACGGTGTAATCCATTTAAAATATTCCCACAAATTCATCCTATTCTCCTTTGCATGCAAAGATCACTAAAATAGCTAAAATAAGCCCCTGCAACCAAAAAGACGGTGTAATCCATTTAAAATATTCCCACAAATTCATCCTATTCTCCTTATCTTAACACTTCCAGGAGACGACTGCTGCGAAAAGCATCCAACATCTCATAGCTATTCATTGATGCAGAGATCGTTGTTAACCCGCCTTCTGTTCCATCGAATGTTTCTTCGAGTGTTTTAGCAAAATTTTGATATGCTTGAGCTAGGTCCAAATCAGTCCATTCTGAGCGATCACATAAAAGGCGAGCGTTAGGGGCAACACAAATATCTAAGAGCTTGAGTTCTGCTTTGCTATAAACATAGACTCCGGCAAAACCGCCCCCGTCTTCCTGAAGGATTTCAGTTTGTTGCAGCACGTGCTGCCAATTTTCAAGAATAAAATCTGAAATATACACAACTTTTGTCCCTTCATCAAAGATAGGAATTTGAGGAACCACTTGCCAAGAAGCCTTTTGAGCAGCTTGCGCGAGCAGGTATTTTTCAAACTCATCCGCGCCTGGATCCCCAAAATACGGGCCTAGTGGCTCTGGAAATTGCTCCAATCCTGTTACGCCAAGGCTTAATTCTGCACTTTTTGACCATGCCATTTCAGCGACAATCTGAGCAATCCGTATTGCACATAAAATTTTTGGCCCAATTTCCATAAAAGGCTTTGGAATTCGCATAGAACGTCCAACATTGACCAACAGCATCACACGTGATGATCGTTCATCCATACGCTGGATGATCCTTGGGATAATTTTTTTATGAAATCCACTCATCAGCATCACATCATCCATCAATGCACTATTGAGCTGATCACCTGGCTCCCAAGGCCGATAGCCAGCAAATGCCCCTGCTTTAACAGAACTCACAGGGCGGCCTATGGATTCTCCCACTTGGGCCACAAGACCAGGCCCACTATCTTCTAAAAGATACCGCTGGCTTTCTTGCTGCATCTTTTGATTGCGCTGCCTGGAATGGTTAATTTTACGAATTGCTCGCATTCCCCATAAGATGGCAAGGCACAATACAAAAATCAAAGAGCTAAAAATCCGGTTAGAAAAACAATACACAGGTATATGTTCCAAGTTTTCAACTGTGTTGCCTCCCGAATATCTTGTCAATGCTTCTACAGAAGCGATGGAAGATAAATCAATAAACTCTGTTATTGTTGCCGGCCCTTTGATAAACAGTTGCGCCACGACTACATTCTGAGTTTGAGGACCGTCAGATCTGCGATATTTTAAGCTCACCCAAGTACTAGGTGCCTGATTCAATAATTTTTTCAGTTGTGATGGGAATAATTCATAAATAGATGCCTGCCGTTCAAAATCTAAATGCACGAGTGATAGATTTTGCTGGGTTCCATCTGCGGTTTCTAAGTACAAAGTAGGCGATTGTTGGCCAGATTGAAGTTGATATATTATTAAAAATCGCAATTGCCCTCGTGTATTGACAATTTTCACTTCAGCCAATTGAGGAATATTGCCAGGAATTTTTTCTAAAGATTGGCACAAAACAGCAAAGTCAATCACTCTTTGTGGTCCAAAGCGATCGTGACAAGCTGCGGTTGGGTCAAACTTGGAAAGATATGTAGGAGAAAAAATTTGTTCTTGAAGCATAAAGCGATGATACCGAACTTCTTGTTTATCGAAAATAGAATAACCTAAGCACAGCACAAGATTGCGGCCATAGATACCGCCAAAGATTAAAGGGTGTTCCTGATTTCCCAAAGTGTCCCATGCCGAAGCATAGCAAGTAGCCAGTGGATTATCTTGCGGCTGCAGAATCTGAAATGACATAGGCCCTGCCCAGCGATCGCCAGGTTCGATGTTTTCATCTCCAAGCTTGGATAAATGGGGATAACACTTTCCAAGAGTTTCATCAAAAAAACGGCCTATTTGATGCTGAACTAAAATACAAGCGCGTGGATCATAGATTGGATGAACAATCTGGTATACTGCCTCAGCAATTTGGTTTATTTTACCTTGATCCACTGAATTAAGGCTCCGATCCCCTTTCAGAGAATATGTTTCGGCAGAAAGATCATAGATTAGCTTTTTCTTTTGTAAAGCATCTAAAGCCAGTGGAGAGATTTTGCTCAGGGTATTTGGCCCCATCTGCTGCAATATATCCAGGACTTTTTGCGTATTCAAATATTGCTCTAAAGAATCTACCTGAAATTCATGATTGGCTGCTTTAGCATACGGAGCAGCAATCCGGACAATCAGCACAACCGCACCTCTAGCCAAAAGAATGGGCAAAATAAAAGGCTTTTTAGCTTGATTGACCTCGTATGTGAATACGACAATCACATCTTGAATCGCAATTTCATGCGCTTGAGGCCGGCTTTGGCTCGTCTGGCTCCATTCTGCGGGCAAGGATAAATGCTGAAGCATTTCTGGGGACAAAAGGCCTTTTGGCAAAAGAGCCGAAAGCCGTCGTTCGATATCCGATCCCTTTACCAAATCATCCTTACCTAGATTTGCTGGCAAAGCTGTCTGAACACAAAGCGTTTTAATCCATTGGTCTTGGATATATTGGTTGGGCTGTGGAGTTTTCAATCCAAGACTTTTGCAAATTGCATCCATGATTTGCAGTTGCCAAGCCATGCCTTTGGATAAAAGTATAAGATCTTTTGGGTTTATCAACTGATTTGTTGGCCGAAAATCCAACCTGCCCATGCGAGAAGTATCTAAGACAAATGTCAATCTAGGCGTGCGTTCCACTTGCCAAGCACGAAAAGTTTTTTCTCCAGTTTCCACTGTAGATCTTGCTACAGCAGCAGCCATCACAAAGGGATGCTTTGCTGCGTCTTCTTGCTTGGGCAAACCACAAATCATCAAATGTGCACCTTCTTCAATATCTTGGTTGACTTTGGTCCAAAGTGGATGCTGTGGATTGCCCCAAATATCATCAGGAATATCATAAAGCACCAATAAAAAAGGAATCTTTGGCTGCGTTGTATATTCAGCAATGTTAAAAAAATGCCGCGCATCAATGATTGTGGGAAGCCGCTTTCGAAGTTTTTTCCAATATGCCTCTTGAACCACATCTATACCTAATTGAGGGTCAATGCTTTTTTTCCAAAAACCTTGGATTTGCTGCATTATTTTGTTAAATTCTTGATCTTTTGCCCATCTGTCTTTGCCAATGACAAAAAATACATCACGGAAAAGCGCACAGAAATAGGCATTGGCTTCTACCACTAAAGTCAGATCTTCGGGGAGTTCCACGATGAGCTTACACTCCACAAGATGATATCCAATGTCTAAGCTGCGATCTTGTGGCATACTATTCTGCAAAGGCACTTCGATTTCCAATATACCGGTTGTCAATATCTTTCCTGTACCGCTATCCATTGTTTGCATTTTGCCTTCTATTTGTTTTTGAGTGTGCAATTGAAATTGGATATCTTTACTGCTCAGGGTCCCAGCAAACTTCCAAGATACAGATTTCTCAAGATATTGACTAAAAATCGGGCTTGTCATTCGTAAGACAACACTGTCTCGAATATTTTTAATATATACAGCAGCAGGCAGTTGATAAGATGAATGGATGATCTCTAGGTGCGAAATAGGTTTCTTTAGCTCTGTTGTCGCAAAATCAACAATTATTTCTTCTTGGATTACCTCTGGCAGCCGTTTGCCTAAGTCAATGGGCGACAAATTTTGCCATCGTTGCTCTGAGCTAGACACAACGATGATTCTTTGCTTGCGACCTAGCATAAAATCAGATAACTTTTCCCATTGAGAGCGTTCATGGAATTGAAGATAGGCATGTTGGATTCCTTCATCTAACGATAAGACCCGTGATTCGTTGCCTATCCTAAAACTTGTAGAACCAGATAACCATGTTTTTTTAATTTTCTTGAGACGAATGGACATGCCTGCTGATTGGGAAATTTGACCGGTCTTGAGCGGTTGAGGAAGTTTATCTAAGCTTTCTAATAAAAAGACGACATAGTAGTCTGGCTTGAGCTTTTTCAAACATTGGTCTAAAAAGCAAGGCATTTCTGTTGCTGTGAGTAATGCTTCATGGTCAAGGATCATCACCAAACGGCAGGAAGCCTTCCATTCAGGAAACAAAACAAGAACTGTGGCGCTCAATGTCAAAGCACTCAAGAGGAATATCTGCATGCCTCGTGCAAAAGAAATTCTTTGGCGAGCAAGCAACAAAAATAAAACAAGCCCAAGCCATATAGGAAATAAAATAACATAACCCATATCTACCTCACAATCAACTAAAAAACATTGCCTCTTTATCCTGCCTCGATTTGTTCAGCCAGGAGACGAAAACTTTGATTTGGATAAGCAGATAACATCCGAATGAGCCATTGTCTTTCATAAGAAGAACGATACTTTCCAGATAGCAATATATCTGCTGAGTTCAAAGCATGTATAAAAGCAGTGACATTTGTGGGCTTTATTCTGCCGATGATTTCCATAGCGTCTAGCATTTTCCAAGCCCGTTCTTCAGGATTGTTGGCAAGATTGGATAACACAGGCACCAATTGAAGTACAATATTTCGATAGAGTCTTCGAACATCTCGAATGCCAAAAACTTTTTGGACTTCCCGCAATTGCTTGGTGTTGACAAATTTTAAGCCTATACTCAATTGCCCAATCTCGCGGTTTCCTTTGGGAGGTTGCAAGGATTGAATTTTTTCAAAAAGTTGCTTGAGCAGTCGAGCTAGGCAATTCAACTGATCCAAGTAGTCGCCTTCTACATCGGCAGCCATCTTGTCTGTAAGGCTATATAAGATTTTGGATGGCAAAATTTCTTTTTGTAAGCATTCTTCAAGGATATAGACAATCTGTTTGAGATACTTTTGGCTTTTAGGACTTGGATCGCAAAATGAGCTAAACAGCTTTTCAAATTCTGGTTGATCCTCCAAAACATCCACAATCGCGGATTCAATCTGTTCTTTCGTGATTCCGCCATCATTCCATTCTTGCAACAATGGCCTCCAAAACCATCTGCAAGAGCAGCCAAGATTGTCTAGCAATGCTTTTGTATTTTTGTCTTGATAGATCAACGCTATGATGCTTTCCTCCATGCTGGCTAACTGAGCCAAAAGCTCTTTGAACCAAGTGTGTTCAGCATGTGAAATAAAACGGTTATGCTGGTTGAGTAAGCCAGATGCTTTGGCGGATTGAATGAGTCTTTCTACCCATGCTTGGAGCAATTTTGTAGGCAGAGTACCTAATGATCGTGCTATTTCACTCAATTGACCTGGACTAGAATCAGCTTTTTCCTCCATGCCAAGATTGCCGACAGATGCAAAGAGTTCGATCCATTGCACAATACGATCCATAGGCGATTCTAAATGTTGCAGCTCTTTTGATAAATTCTGACAAGCAGCACGTAGAATGATTTCGATTTGGGCCAAATCCTCTGTGTGCTTGGAAATAGAAAATACTTGCGCAGCTTGCGCAATAGGAATATTTTTAAGCAACTCTAGCCGATAGATTGTATTTTGTGCACGGCGCAAACCAATGCGGTTGCTACTGTCCCGAATGGCGAGGAAGGTTGTTAGGAGAAATTCCATGATTTGCTCTCTGCGGCAACGGCTATATAGCCTTCCTGTCACATCTGTCCGAATATCTAAAAGCTGATATTCAGCTTCCCATAGTGCATTATCTTTAGCAGGATTGCTGATCTTTTCTTTATCCAAAATTTCTAGCATCATGCGTAACCAAATTTTAATATCTTCTATGCGAGAGAGACAAAGCTTATGATACCCAATAAAAACACTCAGTATTTTTTTTCCAAAACCTCGTAACACTTTATTTTGATTCAGCAAACAACGTAGTTCATGTTTGAGTTCTTCAATAGAAAGAATTTGTTCCTCTCGATAGGGCAAAAGGAAGAGCTGTTTGAGTTCTTCACCATGCAATACACTATGGACTGTTTCTACAATGCATTGCTCTAAGAGAGCTATTTTTTCAGGCTCAGCTCCTTCATTGAAACTTTTACGTACTTTATGTCCTAGCACTTCAATAGCAGTTCTCAGGAGATATTCTTCAGTCAGGCGATTATCGCCTTCGCTCATGCTTAATTTCATTGCTTTGCTGATCCAATCTCCAACAGCGCGAGCATCAGGGCCAAATAAAATCAATGTGCTCAAAGTTTTCATGGCACGGCGTAATCGTTTGTCTATCTCCATGGCCCTGGCTAAAATTTGGCGAGTGATTGGAGTCAAATATTGGATTCCCTTTACGCCACTATTGGGATCACCCCACAGGCACAAGATAATACCAGCAGCCAGACGGCATAGCCGCCGATCTACATGGCAACTGTGATCCATGTCATATTCAGCCATTTTTTCAAGCTTGGTTGGGATAATCTGCTCAGCAAGGACTTCAATTGGTGGCTGACTCACTCGATACGAACATGTAATTCGGGCTTCCAATGGAGGACTGAGTTTCTTTGCTGTCACATCATACCCAGGCGGGTTAGCAGTGGCAATCAGGAGAATTGGTACATAGTAATCTTCACCACGTCGGACTATTTTTCCTTCTTCTGTGAGGCTCAGCAACGAATCTAAAAATCCATCGCCAAAACGGTTGATTTCATCGAGATAAAGCACGGTCCAATCTGTTGGAACCCATTTTTTACGAGGATCAAAGTTATGAAAAACACATAATTTTTCTTGTCCTTTGGAAAGAATATATTGCTCCCGATTTTCATCTTTGATCATCCATTTTCCATTGCCTTTGATGTCAACCATAGCATTGGCAGATAGAAATACTTTATGCTCTTCAAATTTAGACCTAAGCGAAAGCGGGATGATTAAGCTATTCAAATCACTTTGAAAATCCAGCCCTGCTTCAAACAGATAGTTTTGGCGTATGGCCTGGCTCGGAATAGCCGGCCAATGTTGCTTGAGCTCTTCTGGCAAATCTTCAGGAATTTTGCCTTTTCCAAGCTTTCGCATGGCCAATGCCTTCAGCAAATCCGGCTCTTTTGTATCGCTGATGACCAGCATATCTTCACTGAGCAATTCCCTGGGAATTTCACGATTGCCTTGTAAAAAAATCCAGGACCCAATCATTTGATTATCTCGTGCTTGGCGAATTCCTTGCTCTGCACAGTAGCTTTTTCCAGATCCACGCGGCCCAGTCAAAAGCACAGATTGGCGGGCAGCAATCGCTCCATAGACCCGTAAGATCAATTCTTCGCCAGTGACAAAGAGTGACACATCACTCACATCTTTTTCAGTGAGCAAAGACTCTTCTGCATCAATATGCCTAGACTTACTTAAAAGATATTCCTTCAGCCAGGTCATGGCCAAACTATATCTGGGTGCTGAGGCTTTTTTTGGGGGATTCATTTTTTCTCTTTCATAAAATTTGCCAGAATATAATGGATTTTGATGAATGCCAGCACGCATAAAAGAATCGGCTATCGTATATGCGTGCAGGGGCGACCGGCTGGTTGCCATAATGCGCGTTGCATTCTGTTACACTAATGGCAATGCTATGCTGTTTTCATTCGGTGCTTTATAGCCCTTTCCATACCCAGGGCGTTGCCCTGGGCTAGTATGTTCTGCCCCTTCGGGGCAAATTCATCTACTATCGTTTGAATTATACCTAAGATTTTTGAGGCTTTATTGGAACGGCCATCAGTCACCCATTACTTCTTGTAATGCCTTATACAAGCCTTGTCGCTCTGCATCACTCAATTTGCTGACTCTTGCCCAATCCATGATTTCGGCTTGAATAAACTCAGGCTTCATGCCTTTGCCTTGAAATTCAGTGCTGAGATCCACCAGGAATTGCTTATCTGCTACTCGCAGTTTTTTAAGCGTTTCTTCAGGTTTTAATTTTTCTCGCAGTTCATTTAAAACAATCCCATTCGCTTCTTCTCGTTTCTTCTGCGCGGCTTTTCTAAGCTGTCCGCGGCTTTCTTCCAATGCTTGGCGGGATGTTTGAATTTCGTCTGGTTGAAAAGTTCCTTGTTCTGCAAGGCATGTTAAAAGCTTATTTAAGTCATCGAGGATCTTATCGTAATCTTTAAGCTCTTTCTGCCCTAATTCTTGAATGAATTTGACCACTTCTTGAGGTTGAATTTTTTCGCCTTGGATACACTTTGTGGCAAATTGGGCAATCACTTGCTGTTCTTCCTGGCTCATCCCTCCAAAATCTAAGGCAGCACAAATTGCAGCAAAGATTGCAGCAGGATTCCCAGTCACAGCAGCAATTGTAGCAAACAAACCTGCGGCAATGGCACTAGCTAAACCTTTAGAAGATGGTTGTGCTTTTGGTTGCTCAGGAGGAACCATTTCACTTCCAGGCTGAATTTCACCTTGGTTGGCTTTCTTGCTTAGCTCATCTAGTCGTTCTCTAGCCTCTCCATCTAGGTCTATGTCTACTTCACGTATGCCTGCAATTTGCTCTTGTATCTTTTTCAAATGACTTTCTTGTTGAGCTTGTTCTTGAGCTTGTTCTTGCTTTATTTTAGCTAGCTCAGTTTCTTTTTCTTTCTCTGCTTGCTTGAGCGCTTCTTGTTTGGCTGCATCTGCTTCTTGGGCAAGCTCATCGCGGATTTTTTTTAGTTCGGCCTCTTTTTTTGCTGTTTCTTCTTGATATTTCCTTTCCAGGCTAAGCTTGTCTTGCTCGCCTTTGTCCTTTAATTTTTTAAGGTTAGCGCTGCTTTCTGCCAATTCCTGTTTAGACTTATCTAAGTCAGTTGTATACTGCCGTTGAGTTTTGGCGATCAATTTCATGTTGTCCACAGACTGCGGAATCTGGACACTAGCAAAAACCAAAATCCCAATGGAAATCCATCGCACAGGAATGGGCAGAAATCCTGTGGCAGGCTTTTTACCTACAAACATCAACGTTAGAATAAATACAGCGAAAATTGCCAATGGCACAATTGCCAATGGCTTCCAACTATACCAGAACACAGTATCTGCGAATTTTTTGAAAGCCTCATCTATCGAAGGTATCTGCAAATACCAAAAAATTAAAAATCCTGCGACCAATACAATCGCCAGGTCCACTTGAAAAGCGAGCTTTTGACTGCTGGCAGGCTCTACATGCCCATCATCATTCACATACGTATGCTGATCTGTCATGTTGTTTCTCCTAATATGCAAGTAAATATGAGGCAGTTCTATCTCACTGCCTCATGTTGTTACGTCAGTAGAATTTTATGCATTAAGCTAATTTACCTTCACAAGCTGGAGTTTCTTATCAAGAATTTGTAATGTGATGTATAGAATTTTGTGCATCAAGCTGATTTACTTACATCGCTTGATCTCAATCGTAAGCATTACACCACTCACAGAACCTGCTGAAATGGTATAGCTTTGACTCGCCACACTATATCCTTCTTGACCAGCCAGCGTTTTTATTTGGTCCAATTCATGGCTTTCCTTTGCATTAGGATGACCTGTGACACTCAGTGGAGAATTTGGAAGCATCCAGAGCGATTGTACCACAATTTTTCCAGGATTCTCTGCAACATACATCAATGTAGTGCCTTGGTCTGTGGGCTTGGTTTCACCCCATTTGTAAGAAATTGTTTCCTGGCTCACGATATCAAACGCAGGGCCATAGTCTTTTAAAAAACAAGGATCCGTGAAGATGCTTCCTGGATATGTTTTATAAGTGGTTTGTTCTATTTTCTTCCAAAATTTCCATCTATGCCTTGTTACGATCACTTTTTTGCCTTGAATTTCATACTGCAACGTTCGTGGCTTGCTTGATTGATGCCCGCTCACTGTAAAAATGATGATATCCCCAATCTGGAATTCAATCGCATCCCCTGGGCCTGACTGAAGCACAGGCTGACCGACCGCTCCGCTATATCCATAGACCCATTTGCCTACTACGTCATAGTCAGCTTCCTGGGCATACAAGCCTTGCATCAAAATTAACATCAAACAAATGTAAAAGATATGCATTGTATTCTCCTTTCCATTGTTACAGCAATAAT
>JAKLHB010000173.1 GCA_022710345.1 Planctomycetota bacterium | reverse complement strand
CGTGCCAGAGCACAGCATATCGCTCTCATTGGCATGCGAAAAATGGGGAAAACCACGTTTTTAAAGCGATATTATGATTATTTATTCACCACAGCCGATGATGTGATCCCATTTTTTTATTCGTTCATGAACCTGGATGAAAGAAGAGGCAGCAAAAAGTCTGTGGTTCAGGTAGGGGAAGAAATGATGATCGTTTTTTTAAGCCAGGCTCTGGGATTTTTGACACAAAATCCCAAGCTAGCTAATAATAGCGATATAAAAGAACTTACCTCTGCATTAGAAGAATTGCCGCCAGAACTCAAAGAAAGGTATTATGAATCATTTCATGTACTAATTGAAAATTGGTATGCTGATGGAATTCTACATCCATTATATAGAATGATGCAACGCTCTTTAGATTTGACGCTTGCGATAAAAAGACGTTTTGACCTCTCTCCTATCATCATGCTAGATGAATACCAAGAGATTGGACGAGCGTTTGTGGATGAAAACGGAGAAAACTATGATTGCATTCCGATTTTGAACAAATATCATTGCAATGAAAAGATATTCCTTGTGTTAAGTGGCTCAGGATTAACCACAAGGATGGAAGAAGCTTTGCCTCCAGCATTTGAATATCGAATTCAGCGGATTGCTTTTGGGCCATTGGAAAGAAAAGAAAGCCAGGAATTGATGCGCCGGACCATCCAGGCCTTCAAGATTCAGGCATTTGATGGCATTGAAGATGTATTGTATGATTTAGTGGATGGAAACCCGTACTTCATGCGCAGTGTTTTTGCCAGAAGCTTAGCCTATGAAAAAGCATACGGCAAAAAAAAGGATTTCAGCACTCGAGAAGGCTTGTTGAAAGCCTATGAATTTGAATGCATCAATGCAGCAGGCGAAATCTATGATTTCTGGCATTGGTATCTGGTTCGCAACTGGCGTGCATACCCAACATTTATCGAATTTGGCGAAGATATTTATAGAATCTTGGAATTCTTAGTGAACCGTGTGGAAACTGGAGTGTACTTTGAAGATATTCAAGATTTTATGAAGAAAAAAGTGGAAGAATTGATTCCTATTTTGCTGCATTTAGAACGAATTGATTTGATTGAATGGGACCATACATCCAATGTAATCTTTATCACAAAAGAACCAACCATTATTGCGAGCATTCATGCAATTAAATACGCATTGTTTTATCCAGACGACCCACTCCGGAAGCATCAAGAGGAAAATCTGCACAAGCATATTCTCAAAATCATGGACCAACGCATGGAAGCCATGAAAAAAGACATGGCAGGGCAAATGCAAGCCAATGCAAGTGCAATGCAAGCCGATGTGAGTGAGCTACAGGCTCATGTAACTGACGTACAAACGACTGTGAAGCAAGTGCGCGACGAAATAATCTCCTTGCGAGGCAGCCTTAGCTATGACAAAGGCATGGAAGCAGAAACAATCATCAGGGACAGAATACAGAAGAGAGAAGGATTATTTGCAACATACCCAGTGATCGGAGATATCCGAAATCTAAAGCTCTTAGACCCTGCTAGCAAAAAAGGGTATGAATTGGATTGTGTATGCGATCTTGACCCTGCACAGTTGCCCTTGAAAGACGTGCCTGTGGTCAGTATGGACTACTCGAGCAGCCTTGTGCTATCTAATGAAGCTGGCAGCGCAGCCGCAACATCGCCTGACCAACAAGCCGCAACATCGCCTGATCCAAAAGCCGCAACATCCCTTGCCCAATCATCAACGCTGCCTGTCTCCAAATGCAAAGGTGTGCTCGTGGTCGAGGTCAAAAAACTCAAGGAAAAAATCAGCCTGGCCCAAGCCCTGCATTTTGTCAACGCCTTGCAAGCCTTGCAGCGGCGCTATTGCCTGACGCAAATTTATGCCATGTTCCATGCCTACGCTGGATTTGCCAAAACCGCAGCTAACGAGCTCATGAAGCATAACATCATGGTGATTGAATACGCGGATGAAACAAAGCCTATGGAGACAAAGTAGCCCCCAAAAATTTACATTAAAATTAAAAAAAGGAAAAAATCAGCCCTGCATTTTGTCAACGCCTTGCAAGCCTTGCAGCGGAACTATTGCCTGACGCACATGTATGCCATGTTCCATGCCTGCGCTGGATTTGCCAAAACCGCAGCCAACGAGCTGATGAAGCATAACATCATGGTGATTGAATATGCGGAGGAGGCTGATTCCAAAGCGGTTCAAAGAATCGAAATTTAAAACAAGCTTGTAGGCGCAGGCTTGAGCCGTTAGAAACAGGGTAAGGGTAAAAGCGAAAGTTGGCTCAATGACTGCGTCGTGATTTGTTAGAGCATCCAGGACAAATTCCAATTCAATACCAAATACCAAGAGAGCCTGTAAAACGATAATCCTACCAACGAGAAGAGATCGTTTACACATCTGGGCTGGAAACGAGAACAGAAAAAGTCACAGAAAACATGGCAGAAAGACAAATGCACAGGCGAGCGAGAAGAAGTCACAGGCAGAAAGACAAATGCACAGGCGAGCGAGAAGAAGTCACAGGCGGTTGAGAAGACAACTCAAGGCCCAAAAAAGCAAAACCGTATTTGAGACAAAGCAAATATCCATTGCAGGCCTTGCACAACCCATAGGAATTTTATCACATCGAATCCATCATCCAAAACAAATCAAAGAAAGTGTGCACTGTTTTGCAGTGTACACTTTTTTATCTAAGTGGATGCTCAAAAATCTTAAATTCTAGCAAAACGTATTTTAATTGCAAAAGAAGAAAACTGGAAGATCGAGTTATTGGCATCGAAAAACTCCATATTTTTTATAAAAATCTGGAAAAAAGCTAACTTTTTGATTGACTAAATCCAGAATAAATACTATACTTCTGAAAACAAGTGTCGGATTCATACCGTTGTTTATGGGAGGATAAAAAGATGCCGCAACAAAAATCCCCAAAAGACAATTATATTCCGTTTCAATCAGAGATACGCCAAAAAGCTTCGCTCAATGTGTATATTATGTGCATACGGAATATCACGATTCCCAGTTTAATAGGAATCAGCTTACTTTTCTGGGGCCTGGTGCCACAAGATCAGCCTGCCGCGTATTTGTCCCAGGAGAAAATTCCAGCCAAATCTGTGGTGGCTGCAGATTTAGACAATGTTTATGCCATAGGTTATGGAAAAACCCAAGACGCGGCAATTGGCGATACCCAAAAAATTGTCCGTCTGCAGGAGTATGGGGCTTTTGTTTCTGCTGAGACCGAAGTACAAGGATTTATTTTAGTCAAGGATAGGATTTTACTCAATATTCAAGGATTTATTGCTTCCACGAAAATCCTGGAGAGTCTCAGCCCTGAACAGACAAAAAGCGAGTAGGCACAATAATAAAAAAAAGGAGACATCCCATTTTCCTCATACGTGGAACATGCCCAGAATGCAAAAGCAAGCTCACTCTGGATTACTATAGCGCTTCCTGCCCCAACTGTTCTTTTACCGCTAATGTGGGCATCCTGGGACTGAGCGCTCTCGAACTAAAATCCCTTTTGATGCTTGCTTCCCATGCTGGCAAAGTCATTTTAGTCTATGCCAAGCTGCGCAATATACCCATTTCTAAAACAGAAGATATCACCAGTCATCCCGCCTTTAGCAAAACAGAATATCAAAAGCTGCTTGGTTTTTACAACAATCTGGCGCGAAAATGCAGTGATATTTCGCAAGAATTGAGCCTCAGTTTTGAGGAAATGATCCAAGATTAACTGGGAGGAGAGAACTGTGGACAAATTACTGATTTTATCGCTCCTGCTTTTTCTGGGAGCAGTTTTCCCGCAGCCTATTGATGTGCAAGGCTCCACTCGAGACGAAGCCTTAAAAAATGCGGTATCGCAGTATTTGAAAAGCGTGCTGTTCGAAAAACCTGAATACAATGCTTTGCGACAGGAAATCATAGGCCGAGCCATAGTCTATATAGCAGAAGCCAATCTTCAGCGGCAAGGCAACATCCAGGTTGGCACGGTAGAGATCAAAAAAATCGCAATTCTCCAAGATATGGTCTTAGATCCTGCAATTCGTAATCGGCTTCGCTCGCAACCGTTGTATTTTCTTTTCAAAGATAGCCTTTTGGAAAGCCTAACTACATTCCTACTCAACCAAAGTTTCGATATACCATTCTTATCAGTAGGCCAAGTTGCCCAAATAAGCGAACTCTTAAAGACTCAAGCTGAAAGAGAGGCATTGATTGACTTCCTTCAGGACTGCGGGATGCACAGCGGAATTTTCGTAGATAGCGATGGCAAACATTTAAAGGCCTATACATTTACTGGCAGATTGTTTGCCAGCATTTCATTATGGAATCCAGCAACGAATACCCCAGTGCAACAAAGTCTCATCGAACAAAGCCTGCTGGAGAGCCTAGTTCGGCAAAGTGTTTTGCAAAAAGAGGAATACTTTTTGGTTTTTGAGAGCACATTTGACCGGGATGCACGCAACAAAATTTTGGAAAGTTTAAAAGAATTGCAAATAACCATTGTTAATCATACAGATGCGGCTAAACTGCACTTGGATGTGCTTTATTCAGAAGATCAAGCAAGCCTAGAACGATCATTGAGCAAGGAACTCAAGTGGCGTGATTGCAAAGCAAAAATTCTACGGGCTAGTCCTAAGTATATCAAGTTTGGCCTAACACTGAACTGGTATATTCTCCTGCTGGCTGTTTTGCCAATCGTAGGGTTAGCAGTTGCGTGGATAAAACGGCACGGTTTTTCCTCTTCGCCATCGAGCAAATCCAAGCCAGACCACAAGATTGCCCAAAATCCAGTGGATGTGCCACAACCGAAAGTGAATCCTGCGCAAAATCTAGGGAATGTGCCACAGCCGAAAGTGAATCCTTTCCCAAATCCAGGGAATGCAACACAACCAACAGTGCATCCTTTCCCAAATCCAGGGAATGCAACACAGCCGAAAGTGAAGCCTTCGCAAAATCCAGTGGATGCACCACAGCCGAAAGTGAATCCTTCCCCAAATCCAGGGAATGCAACACAGCAGAAAGTGAAGCCTTCCCCAAATCCAGTGGATGCACCACAGCCGAAAGTGAATCCTTCCCCAAATCCAGGGAATGCACCACAGCAGAAAGTGAAGCCTTCCCCAAATCCAGGGAATGCAACACAACCAAAAGTGAAGCCTTCGCAAAATCCAGGGAATGCAACACAACCAAAAGTGAAGCCTGATATATGGAATGTTCATTTGCTAGATGAGAAAGTATCTCGCAACGACCAGGAGGCTTGGAGGAAAGGGCAAAAGACCGTTCTTCCTCCACAAGAGCCTGGTAGTCGGGATTCTCTCCCTCAGTTTTTGCATACTGGTGATATTTATGGGTATCGTCTGGTGGCAGAACTGCCCAAAGATTTGTTTGGCCGATGCTTCATAGGCAGAAAAGACGAACATCTCTGGATTATCCGTGTACTGCCAGAGAGCAATCCCAATGTCCCAGCTTCAAAACAGCCGGAATGGGAAAACATGCGCCGACGTGTGGAAAAACGAGGCAAAGCATTGCAGGCCGAATTGCAGACCTTGAAGGCGCAAGTTCAGGCTCCTGCACAATTCATTTTGTGCGAGAAAAAAGAACGCCGTTCGCTTTTATGTGTGATGCCCTATTATCCAGGCTTTTCCCTTTGGGAATTGCTGCTTTTCTTCAAAAAGCTTGATTGGAAACAAGCACGACCGATTCTGTGGCAGACCGCAGTGATTTTGGAACAACTGCATAGCAAAAAAATCGTGCATCGGGACATCAAGCCCCATCATATTTTCTGCCGGCTTGATGGTGCCTGCATGCTCACCGGAGTAGCTTTAGCCAAGAAATGGGAAGAAACAGATTCAGGAGAAGAGACATCCGCAATTGAATTTTCTATGGACGAAGAAAATCAGATGACCCTTCCAGGCAAAGGGCTAGGCTCACCTGCCTATGTTGCGCCAGAACAATTGAAAAATGCCGTTAGTGTTGATGGCTATGCAGATATTTGGTCCTATGGAGTGTCGTGCTACCATGTTCTAACTGGAACCCCTTTATTTTTTGGAAAACAGGAATGTTTTCAAAAGATTCCTAATTTTGACAATCACAATTTTCAAAAAGAAATCAATCAACTTTTGCGAGCAGGGGTGCCTCAAAATTTCATCGAAATCATTCGTTGCTGTCTATCCCAAACACCTTCTGACCGTCCTTCGCTCAAAGAAATCCAAAATTGCTTCATCGAATCTCGTAAAAGTAAAATCATAGGGTAAATGTATGAAAATCAAACTGAACTCCAAGGAATACACCTATAAGCCGGAAAATCCCCAGTCGAAAGTAGATAATGATTTCATTGGAAGAGGGCGCTGTGGTAGAGTCTACAAAGCTTACAGCGAGTCAGATCAGAAGTACATGGCGATGAAAAAATTTTATGATAATCTAGACGAAGCATCTTTCTCCGAAGTCCAAAAAGAAGTCACAGCTCTCCAAATGATAAATCATGAAAATGTAATTTCCATTAGCAATTTTGGATGGGGCCAGGAAGGTGAAAACTGTTTTATTTGCCTGGTGATGCCGTATATTGATGGCTGGGATTTGGAAAAATATTGGGATGATTTGAAGAAAAATCCAAGAAAATCAGACGCGATAGGGGTCGAGCTATCGTCTCCGATGATCATTCTCTGGAAAAAATTGTCTGCCTTCGTACAGATATGCAACGGCATTCAACATGTGCATGACAAGCCAATTTACCATAGAGATTTGAAACCACAAAATATACGGATAGATAAAGATGGCCATGCCTATATCCTGGATTTTGGGATTGCAAAAGTGCTGGCAAACCCTGATATCAAGCTGACACTGACTCTTACTCCCAAAGGAACGCCTTACTACATGTCACCCGAACATTGGGAAGACCCTCTCAGCGTGGATCATCGCTGCGATATATGGAGTTTAGGAGTGATTTTCTACCAAAGTCTGACGGGCAAATTGCCTTTTTCGGGTACTACGTCAGATCTCCAGAAATGGATCTGTACGACAGACCCAGAGCCTATAGAAATCAACATGGTAGAGGAAAGCCTACAAAAAATCTGGTTAAAGGCGTTGCAAAAAAAGAGGGAACATAGATACCAACAGGCCAAAGACATGGCACAAGATTTGCTTGCATGGCTGAGAGAAAAATTTTTAGAAGCTGTGCGAAAAACAGGAAACCAAGATATCGAATCTGTATCTTACTCTAGGTTATCTGATCCAAAATCATGGCGAGAAAAGGTCGAACAATATAAGGGATGTGCCCAATTGCCTCCACCAATCCTGGCCCCGGCTGTTGGTTGGTACGGTGGCGATGACATTGTGCCCCAGGAAGTTTGTCTGGCCTGGCCAAAGCCAAAAGGAAAACCGCTGAAGGAAGCGCAGCTTTCTGCGAAGCAGTGGGAAGCTTTGGTGGAGGCCATAGAAAAAGCCGTTGCGCATGCCAACGCAAAAGGATTTCCATGTCCATTGTTACCTTCTGCAGAATATATATTTGTAAATGGCACAGAAATAAGAATTCTAGGAATCCGCTGGCCTTATGAAGGAGTAGGCACGCTTGCCAATGCCCCAGGAGTAAGCAAATTATTACTAGACCATTTAGCAGATATTCCAGATTCTTTACGGGAAATGTTGAATCTTCGGTATGAGGAAAAGCATACCATAGCAGCATTACGCGAATGCTTAAAAAAAGCCCCTGAGTTAGAAGAAATGTACGATCACCTCCAACATGGCCCAGGAGACAAGGCAATGCTTGCAGCCCAAAAGCTGATCCAATGGAAAATCTCGTCCTCCGAATTGCTACGAGCAAAAGCAAACGAGCTTTGGGAATTGGTGGAACGCTTAGAAGACCGTATCCCTGCTGTAGTCGAAATCACAGACCAAAACCCCGGCTGGGTAGAGTATTCTTGCACAAACGACTCTGGCGAGAAGAAGACATACTGGATTCGGCTGCAGGAATCTGCGGATGTGGAACAAAAATCAGCAGCGATAGTGCAGGAATCTGGGGATGTGGTATTCGAAGATGTGGCTCAAGAATCAATATTCGAGGATGTGGCACAAGAATTAGCAGCGATAGCGCAGGAATCTGCGGATATGGCACAAGAATCAGCAGCGATAGCGCAGGGATCTGCGGATGTGGCACAAGAATCAGCAGCGATAGCGCAGGAATCTTCGGATGTAGCACAAGAATCAGCAGCGATAGTGCAGAAATCTGCGGATGTGGCACAAGAATCAGCAGCGATAGCGCAGGAATCTTCGGATGTAGCACGAGAATCAGCAGCGATAGTGCAGAAATCTGCGGATGTGGCACAAGAATCAGCAGCGATAGTGCAGAAATCAGCGATTATCGTGGCAAAGAAATCGCCTGTTGTGGCAGAGAAAAAAATCCTTACTTTTGGCCTTCCTGAGGATATTTGGGCAGACTGCAACTATGAACACGAAGGCACTCATATCCTGGACATGAGTACACCTACATGGCAAAAGCTATCCGTAGAGTATCAAGGTAAATACGCACGGCAATACCAAATTGGGTATGTAGAAGCCAGCCAACAAGGCCTGATTCAGTTCAAAGGCCTGGAATTGGAAATCGTGATTGACAAAGACCGTGCGAATATCCCCCTGATCTTGATCCCGCCCGGGAGATTCCTGATGGGCAGCCCAGCGAATGAAGTTGGCCGGGATCCGGATGAAACCCAGCATTTGGCCGTGATCACCAAGCCGTATTACATAGGAAAGACCCCGGTCACCCAAGGGCAATGGCAAGCCGTAGTCAGCAGTGAACAATGGCCCAGTGAGCTGAATATGAAAAGCAATCCATCGTATTTTCAAAAAGCCGGTCTATCCGCGCCAGTGGAATGCGTGAATCATCACCAATGCGATGCGTTTTGCAAAAAACTTGACGGAAAATTGTCTACGGAAGCAGAATTTGAGTTCGCCACACGTTCTGGCGTGACCAGGATGACCTACGCAGGTGATTTCAAGATCGAGGGGACTTGCGATGCGCCTGGGTTAGACCCCATTGCATGGTATAGTGGCAACAGCGGTGTCTCCTATGAGGGAGGATGGGATAGCTCAGACTGGCCCAAAAAGCAAGTCCCTCACACCAGAGCAGGTACCCATCCAGTTGCCCAAAAGCAGCCCAATCATTATGGCCTCTATGACACCATTGGCAATGTTTGGGAATGGTGCCAGGATTATTATGGAGACTATCCAACGTCGCAAGTCATTGATTATAAAGGAGTTAAGTCATCCGCCTACCGTGTTTTGCGCGGTGGTTCGTTGGACTACTATGCTAGGAGCTGCCGGGCCTCTAATCGCTTCTACTACGGGCCTGGGGAGCGCTACGGGGGTATCGGTTTTCGGTTTTCGAGGCCCATCCCTTAACTTAACACTTTAAGTTTTTTATTCTTTTACACTTTTATGGTTTTATATTTTAATATATGGATACTTGTATAATTTAGTTTTATTAAATTTTATATTTTTTCTATATGTATTAATCTTGGCTGCGTCCTCCCTTACTGCTGTCAATAGAGCAAAAATTTACTATATATGCTTGCTCTACTGGCAGCAGTAGGGCAAGCATATCCTATATAACTCTGCTATATATAGTGTGCTTTTACTGCGCAGCAAGGCCCCCTATATATACGCATTGCACTACTATTTTTGCGGGACCATATAGGGTGTCGCAAAAATGCAGGAACCTCCAGCCGATGATCTAAAAGGCCCCCTATATATACGCATTGCACTACTATTTTTGCGGGACCATATAGGGTGTCGCAAAAATGCAGGAACCTCCAGCCGATGATCTAAAATGAAAGAAAATTTATGAAAAAAATACAATTATTCTCCATTTTATGGAATCCCAAAACAAACCAATGGATGGATGATGAACTATTGTCTTTTTGCGCAGCAAACGAAATTTTAGAATGCCAAAGTAGATTGTATGAAGTCAATGGGCTTCCGGTCTGTTGTCTTGTTGTGCAATTTTGTCCTAAAGAAATTCATCCTGAACATACGCTGAATCCGCAAGCAATCCATACAATCATGCCTCAACCAGCGGCTAATATGGAAGAATTACACCTGCCAATGCCTCAACCAGCGGCTAATATGGAAGAATTACACCTGCCAATGCCTCAACCAGCGGCTAATATGGGAGAATTACACATACCAATGGCTCA
>JAKLHB010000172.1 GCA_022710345.1 Planctomycetota bacterium | reverse complement strand
AGATGACTTGGTCAAGTTGTATCTCGAAATCAAGCCCAATATTTTTGAGCGTATCGCGCATTTTTTGGGTTAAAACCATCAAAGGACGATTTTCAAGCACTTGACGCGGGTCTTCTTTAACTTTTTGCACAATGCCTTCTCGCCCGGTTTTGCCACGTACCTCGCGAATTGTTTTCAAATCCAATTGAGGAGCAATGAGGTGGAGTTTGCATTTTCCTTGAGCATCTTGGCCATGCACAAGCAATTGATTCAGACGCATTTCGAGTGTTGCTTTATCTAATTTTAATTGTTTTAAGACTGGAAAAACTGGATAAAGTTCACTCAACAAAAATGGGTCTTGGTTGATGACTGTGGCTGGAGATTGTCCATCTGGCCCAGTGATATGAGGTTGGCCCAATGTGTCTTTTTGGATGAGCACGCTGCCAATTGGAATCTTCACACTGCCCACAGTGATTTCAGCCGACTTTAATAGAAGTTCCATGGCTTTTAAGGCATGCCTTGCTGTGACACTGGATTTCATCAACATCGGCGTTTGAGCAGTTTTGTCTATGATCGGCCCTAGTTCAGCATGTTGGAGCTTAGCCACAAATGGGGTAAGATCTAAGCTTGTACTTAGTTCCATACTGCCTTGATCTAAGGATTTGCTAGCTTTTAAATTCATGACAAAGTCAGCATATCCATCCAAAGTGAGGTCTTGTGTTAAAAACTTTTTGAAATCTGCATCTCGAATGGTCTGGGGTGGAATTAAAGTTTGGATTTGCTTGCCATAGACCTTGGCTGTGAAATTCAAATCACTGCTTTGTTCTAATTCTTTTTTGCTCAAGCTGCCTTGCAGATCGCATCGAATCCAAGGCTGCTTATTTTGCAAAAATTGCCAATGAGATGGATGGATGACCAATGCATTGCCAGTAGGATCCTTCTGCATGGTCAAGTTAATTTGACTATCCCATTCAATTTTTGGCAATTGGAACGGATTAATGGGGCCGGCCATATTGGGCAATTGAACCATCAAGCCATCCAGCATACCTTGATTCTGCATGGCAATCTTGCCTGCTTTTTCGCTAGATTGCAAACGATGTTGGAATTCGCCAGCGATTTGGATGCCTTCTATGAATGGCTCTAAGTATGGCTGTAGTTCTTTAAGCTGTATGGCTAGAAGCATGTTCAAGCTTGGGCTTTGGGTACCTTTGAGATCTACACTGCCTGTGGCCTCTAATTTGAGCAATTTGCTTTTGATAGAGCTTAGGGTCATTTTTTTGACTTGGAATTTGCACGGGAACTTATGTTCATCTAAGCCAACCCAAATATCTCGTTCACCTTGAATCTGTAAATCAGGTAAACCTTGGATTTTGGGAGTCGTAATCCCAAGCAATACCTCAGTCTTGCCCTTGCATTCAAGCTCAAGTGGCTTGATGGTCTTGATGCTATCTTGATTGGCGATCTTTCCTCGAATCTGGGTGCCTTCTGGCAAGAAATCTTTAATCAGCGTAGCTAGAACATCAAAACTGAATAAAAAGCTATTATCATAGTCTTGAATATTCCAATCTTCCCAACTCGCGATATTCGTGATTGCGCTTTGTTGCTTTGCCTCTAATAATGGCACTGTTTGGCCTGAAGGTTGGATGCGCAAGAAAGATTGTACCTGAGCACTGCGGTTGGCAAAATCTGCGCTCGTGTTCATGGATTGATCCATATCCAATGACACTTGATATGGCCGCATAGTGCCATCTGGTCTAGGATATTTTCCAGAAGCGCGTAATTGCTGAATTTTACAATCTTCTGCAAACTGAATTCCATTTGGCTGTCCTTGAAGAACTGCTGAAATTAAAATTTCTCCACCAAATTTCTCCAATTTGCCCTGGCTTTTTTCAGCAATCATCTGTCCAAAATCTCGATATAGCTTATCCAACGAAGCCGATAATTTGAATTTGCCTTTCCAGGCAGAAGTTGGAATTTTAGCGACCAATGTTTGGAGCTCAGCACGGGTTTTGGCTTGGCTCATCTGCTCAATTAGGCTTTGAAGCTCTAATAGATTGCGAATCTCCAGGTCTTCGGCTGCCAGTGTTAGATAGTCTGAATAGCAACCCAGCTTTTTCACAGTCACCATGCCTTGGCTCATGTCAATATCCAGGTCATGCTCAACAGCAACATCATTATAGCGCATGAGTGGCTGATCGCCTACTTGAGATTGCATGTTGCTTAATGTGAGTTTTCCAGAAGCTTTGCTAATGAGTTGCCCTTGTTTCATGGCTAGCGAAAGCTGCCCTTGAAGATTATAGATAAGACCAAAAACCATCTTTTGGATGGTACCACCTTCAAATCGAGCCTGTTCCCATTTAGATGAATATTGAATATTTTCAAGTCCCTGTACATTGGCTTCCCAATTGAAATTGGTAATTTGGGATTGGCGTTGTGTCACCTTATTGATTACTAAAAGGTTGACATTGCTAAGTTTAATATGGGTGTAAACTTGAGGGAGTTTTTCTAATTTTTTCTTAGGTGCTGGCTCGACAGGAGTTGGCTGAATTGGAGTAGTTGGCTGAGAGATGTGTGGTTTTGGTTCAGTATCAATTGTAACGTGCGTTTTAGTTTCATCTATTTCAATTCTTGCGTAAACTCCAGAAACTTCAATATTAGGAATTACATACGCACCCTGCATAGACTGCAGCAATGAATAGTCCACATTGATTTCATCCACACGTAGTAAATCTTCTGTGCTATTGGGTTGCTTGACGTTGAATTTTCGAATGCCAATGTTAGAAGTCAAAAGATTGACGGAAAGACTGTCAAACTTGGTCTGAAAGCCCATAGCATCGCCTGCTGAAACCACAAAACCAGAAAACAACGCTGTGGAATATAATGGTAATGCAGCGATCAAGACAAAGAAAAATAAAAATACATAGAAAAAAAACCACAAGATTTTTTTCCACCAGCTTTTTTTAGGTTTTGGTGTTTGTTCTGAAGCATTCAGAGGCACTACATTTTCCATGGCAAATACCTGCCTTTCCAACTGAAATTATACAAAACCCAATGCTATAACATAACGCTCATAACGTTTTTTGAGCCAATTGATATATTTGCTTAGCAAAATCCGTTTTGAGCATAAAAAAAATTCATATCGTTGTCTATTGGCTTATGGATTAGATGATTGCAAGAAAAATTTCATTAACTCATGTCCATTTCGAATATAAAGATCTAATTTGCTTGCGTTTTCTTCTGTAAATTTTAATCCAGTTCCTCCTGGGAGATGGTCGCCAAAAATGGCAAAAGGAACGGGATTATGATGGCTACAGCGATCTTCTACGCTGACCCAATGGCCACCAACAACCATGAGTGCATAGTCATTTTCTAAACCAACAAGCAATGGACCAATGATTTTGTCGTCTAGTTGTTCCAAAACCCGTACTTTTTTGGTCAAATCTCCATAGTGAGAAATTTCTACCAGTGCATTAAAGTCCAGGATGACCATATCGTATTGCTGCAATGCTGTGAGCACTGTTTCTTTATAGTTTATATAATTTATTTCATTGGTATCTGTAATACTAGATACTTCAATTTTTTGTATTCCAAGTAATTGGGCTAAACCTTGGATAGCAAAAGAGGAACTGATGATGCATGCTTGCAAGCCAAATAAATCTTGAAACCTAGGCAAACTCGCAATTTTGCCATTGCCCCATAGCCATATACTATTGGCTGGATTTTCTCCAAGCTCACAGCGAACGTGATTGATGTCGTGATTGCGCAATAGTTGATGAGCTTTTTCCATCAACTGGATAATGATTTCTTTTCCCGGTCCTGTAGGATAATGATTTGGAATAGGTTGATTGACAATTTCATCAGGAGCTGAAGTTTTGAGATGTGTAAAATCGCCTCGGATCATGGCCAATTGGTGGTAACTTTTAATAGGATGAAATCTCACTGGTTCATGCAGCGCCTTTTGCATGTCTTGCAAAAGGATATTTGCTTCTTCACCACGAATTTGCCCTGCTCTTGGATCCACCAAAGTGCCAGCAAAAGTAGAGACTAGATCACAGCAAAAGACCCATTCATCTGCGTTGCATTCCAGACCAAAATGATGTGCTTCAAATGCTGCTGGCCCAGTATAATATAACAATGGATCAATGCCCAAGATACTCATCACAGCCACTAAGCTTTGGGCTGGCAAATCATCAGGCACAGTTTTAATAACCCCCATTCTGCCTTGACTCGCAATTTTATCCATCCCAGGCGTGCGTGCGATTTCCAGGGGGCTGCAATTTTTAAATCGGCTATATCGTTGATCCGGAAGGCCATCCGCAATCACAATACAATATTTCATAGAAAATTAGCGGCAAAAAACCGCCTTTGGGCAAGCCGCTTCCTCAAGAATGAAAAACTCGTTTTGCAAAATCGAACATTGTGTTGAATCAACATATTACTCTTTCTACTATGCTTTGTCAAAACTTTTTCAAAACTTTTCTCAAAACTTATGGGCATTTTTTGTCAAGAAGGCATCCTAAGTTGGATATCATGGGTCAATTTGGCAATTGAAGATTTGGCCAAATAGACACTTATTTTTAAGATTTTATTTCCCATGTAGTTATAGACTTTTAAAAAATAGATATAAATTGGCATATTATTTGTAATAACATTTTGTCTATACGGACAGAATAGCAATTTCAAGAAACCAAGACAAAAAGCAAAAGGAAAAAAAGAGTGCCGACTTCAGAAACAAAACCAAATGGAGAAAATAAAACTCCAGAGGTAAAAAATATCACAATGCCCGAAGCAGAATACCTTGAACTCAGGCAAAAAGCAGAGAAAGCAGCCGAGTATTGGGATCGCATCCTACGAATGCAGGCTGAGTTTGAAAACAGCCGTAAGCGTTGGGAACGAGATAAACAGGAGTTCTTGCGCTTTGCTCAGGAAGACATTTTGTCCGGGATTCTCTCGCTTGTGGATGATTTTGAACGTAGCCTTAAGGCTACACCTACAAAATGCGAAGATTTGCCTAACTTTATCAAAGGTATTGAGATGATGTTTGTTCATTTTCAAGAATTGATGAAAAAGCATGGGGTAACACCCATGTTAGCCAAGGGCAAATTATTTGATCCCAATTATCATGAAGCATTGATGGTAGTGGAAAACGACGATGTTCCTGAACACACTGTTTTAGAAGAACTTCAAAAAGGATATCTGCTTCACAATCGAGTTTTGCGTATCGCAAAAGTCCAAATTTCCAGGAAAAAAACATCGTTGTCTGAACCCCTAGCATCAGAATCTGAAAAAGCAAAAGATTCATCTGAATCAGAGATAAAAAAATAAGCCAGGTTGAAGGAGAATTATTATGGCAAAAGTAATTGGTATTGACTTAGGTACATCAAACTCAGCGGCTGCTGTGATGGAAGGCGGAAGGCCGGTCATCATCCCTTCTGCAGAAGGTGCGGGCGTTGCTTCTGGAAAAGCATTCCCGTCCTACGTTGCTTTTACAAAAGATGGACAACGTTTGGTAGGTGAACCAGCACGCCGTCAAGCTGCAGTCAACCCTGAGGGGACAATTTATGCAGCAAAACGCAAAATGGGTCAAGATTACAGATTCAAAGCGTATGGAAAAGATTTTACCCCCCAACAAATCTCTGCATTCATTTTGCAGAAGATCAAAGATGATGCAGAAGCCTATCTAGGTGACAAAGTAGAAGAAGCTGTCATCACATGCCCAGCTTATTTTGATGATAACCAACGCCAGGCAACTAAGGATGCTGGGAGAATTGCAGGAATTAATGTTTTGCGCATCATCAATGAACCCACAGCCGCATGCCTTGCTTATGGACTTGAAAAAGCCCAAAAACAGCAAAAAATCATGGTGTTTGATTTAGGCGGTGGTACATTGGATGTGACTATCATGGAAATGGCCCAAGGCGTGTTTGAAGTACGCGCTACTTCTGGAGATACCCAATTGGGTGGCACAGACATGGACAATGTGCTCATTGATTATATTGTCACTCAATTCAGAAAAGAACAAGGAATTGATCTCCGAGGCGACAAAATGGCCATGATGCGCCTCAAAGAAGGTGCAGAAAAGGCCAAGATTGAACTTTCTTCGAGTTTGACCACAGACATCAATCTGCCCTTCATCACCGCAGATGCCACAGGTCCTAAACACTTGACCATGAGCATCAACCGTGCCAAACTCGAGGAATTGGTAGGGCCGATCATTGATCGCTGCCGCCATCCTCTTGAACAAGCCTTGCGCGATGCCAAGCTCACTCCACAACAGATTGACCGAATCATTATGGTTGGTGGCCCAACACGAATGCCCATTGTGCAAAAATTTGTCGAAGAATATGTTGGCAAAAAAATCGAACGTGGCATTGATCCTATGGAATGCGTAGCCCTGGGAGCCGCAGTGCAAGCTGCGATCATCAAAGGCGATATGAAAGATGTCCTGTTGCTCGACGTAACACCTCTATCTCTGGGTATTGAAACTTTAGGTCGTGTGTGCACCAAACTCATTGAACGCAACACTACCATCCCTACACGCAAAAGCCAGGTATTCTCAACTGCAGCCGATAATCAAACTGCTGTGACCATTCGTGTACTCCAAGGTGAACGACCTATGGCAGACGATAATGTAGAACTGGGCAGGTTCGATTTAGTAGGAATCCCACCAGCTCCGCGTGGCATACCTCAAATTGAAGTTACTTTTGATATTGATGCCAATGGTCTAGTTCATGTCTCTGCCAAAGATTTAGGCACAGGCAAGGAACAGTCTATCAAAATCACTGCTCCCAAGAAATTGTCCAAAGAAGACATTGATCGCATGGTCAAAGAGGCTGAAAAATTCTCCCAAGAAGACAATCGGCGACGTGAAGAAGTTGAATCTGTGAACCAGGCAGATACCTTATTGTATGCGACTGAAAAAGCTCTTAAAGATTATGGAGACAAAGTATCAGCCGAAGATCGTGCCAATATCGAGGCCAGGCTCAATGATCTCAAAACCGCAATTAAGGACCGCAATATAGATCGTATTAAAAAGGCCACAGAAGAATTGACCAAGGCATCCCATAAGCTTGCAGAAGAAATCTACAAGCAAGCTCAAAAACAACAAGGAAGCGCAGGTCCACAACCAGGCGGCCCACAACCCAGTGAAGAGCCTGAACCTGAATATCACGAGCCAAAACCGCATGAAGAAAAGCCGAATCCCAAAAAAGGTAAACGAGATGACATTATTGATGCGGAGTTTAAGGAATCATAATGCCTAGCAAACGCGATTATTACGAAATTTTGGGTGTCAATCGAGATGCGAGCTTGGACGATATTAAACAAAATTATCGCAAGCTCGCGCTCCAATATCACCCAGATCGAGTGCCTCAAGAGCAAAAAAAAGAAGCCGAAGAAAAATTCAAGGAAATTTCAGAAGCTTATGCTGTCCTATCCGATCAACAAAAGCGTGCTCTCTATGATCAATATGGCCATTCTGGAATTGATCAGCGTTATGGATACGAAGATATTTTCCGTGGCGCAGATTTTAGCAGCATCTTTGGCGGAGGTGGCGGGGGCAGTAGTATATTTGAAGAATTGTTTGGCAATTTAGGCTTCGACATCTTTGGCTCCGGAGGAAGGCATGCCAGCAGGGGACGTGGTCGTGATCTTGAAATCGCGGTAAGTATTACCTTAGAAGAAGCAGCACATGGCCTAGACAAAAGCATTAGCATCCCTCGATATGAAGCTTGTGAGACGTGCTCTGGTAGTGGATGCAAACCAGGTACTAAAAAAACAACTTGTTCCCATTGCCGCGGTTCAGGCCGAATGGTAACATCACATGGTTTTTTTCAACTTGCCCAAACTTGCCCCAAATGCAGAGGCCAAGGCCAATCCATTCAAAGCCCTTGCAAAGATTGTGATGGCGAAGGTAAAGTTCGAAAAATCAAGGAACTCAAAGTCAAAATCGTCCCAGGTGTGGACAATGGTTCTACCATCCGAGTGAAAGGCGAAGGCGAAGTCGGGCCAAATGGCCGAGGCGACCTTTATGTAGTCACAGAAATCAAACCACACCCTATATTTGAACGCCAAGAAAACGACATCATCACCCAAGTGATCATCAGCTTTACCAAAGCAATCCTCGGCGGCCAGGTGACCGTGCCAACACTCGAAGGCACTGTTGAAATGACAATTCCTGCAGGCACTCAACCCAACAAAATCTTACGTCTTAAAAATAAAGGCATCCCTGATCTCCATGGCCGAGGAGTTGGGGACGAACTCGTTGTGGTCGTAGTAGATATACCTACAAAACTGAGCAAAGAACAACGCAACTTGCTTGAAGAATACGCTAAAATTTCTGACGAAGTTGTCGGAACCGATAGCAATCGCGAAAGCTTTACAGAAAAAGTCAAAAAGAAATTTATACGTGAATGACGACAAAAAAGGGCACCCATTGGTGCCCTTTGCTTTTTTCTGATTCTAACGAATTGCGGATAGGACAACGATTTTTGAACAATTACCTAGAAAACGCTGATATCAAGCGACTCTTTACAGAACCGCTAAAAGCTAACTGACGGCGAAAACTTAGACCTGATGCTCAAAGACAAAGCCACTCAGAGGATAGGCAAAGCTGAGGCTACGCTTTTTCGACAACTGTATCGGTTCTTGTTTTAGGTTCAATAATACTCAGAGGATAGGCAAAGCTGAGGCTACGCTTTTTCTGCTTTGTCTTTTCTGTTTTTTCAACACATCTTTCTTTTTCATGCCCTTAACATTCATATTGCAATATAGTTGCATCTATTCTTTCGGTCGAATTCGTTAGTTCATTCATATTGCAATAGCTTCTGTTTTTTCCTGTTCGCATTCAGCAATAAAGATGTTGTGCTTCATCAATTCTTTTTGAGCGTTTTTGTAAAATCCGGCGCAGGAATGGAACACGGCATAGACATGCGTCAGGCCGTAAACCCGCTGCAAGGCTGTAAGGCTTTGGATAAAGTGCACGACTTGGGCCAGGTTCGTTTTTTCCTGCCGATCTTTGACTTCCACCACGAGCATGCCTTTTGGTTTGGGAATAGCTTGCCCCATGTCTCCATATCCAATTTTGGCCACTGCCGTATCTTTTATCGGCAATTGCGCTGGATCTAGCTCGACCACGCAATCCAGTTCGTATTCCAGCTTGCTGCTCGGGTCCTGGATTTTTTCATTTCGCACGGTTCCCTGGATCGGGTATGGGGCAAAGATTCCCTCCCTCTGCTGGATCATGCTACGGACTCCGGCTTCTGCATCCTTGCCTTTTTCATGGCTGAGCTTTCCTGTTCCTGCCTGCTGCACTTTCTTCAGGTCTGCCTGCATATCTTCGACCTTGTCTTTCAGGTCTTGCAAACCTTGCCGGGTCTTGTAGATTTCCAGCACATGCCTGTACATATTCTCTTCCCGATGGATTTCTTTCGGGTCGTCTGCATAAAACAGACCATATTTGATTGCTTGAATGCTTGCCACAATCGTTGGCTCTGGGGTAATGAAGATCATATCTGTCTCATGCTTCCATTCGATCAAATCAATCCGCTCTAAATGCAGCAAAATTCGGATGATCAGTTGCTTATCTTTTCCTTTCCAACGATCATCTTCTCGAGGCTCTTTCTTCATCATCTCTTGGATTTCTTGCAATGGCACTGCTTCATTCGAATCCACTAAAAATTTCAAGATTTTATAGACGGATTCTCCCAATGACAAAAATGTTGGGTATGCTCTCCAATTTCGGACCAAATACCAATGCCAGAAATCATAGATTCGGCCTTTTTCATTCGTGCATTCAAAGTTATACGCTTTCAATAGCCCGTTCACTTCTCTGAAGTCTTTTTCTTCTTCAGGTTCTTCTTTGGCTACTTGTTTTCCGGCTTCTTCTTGGACTACTGCTTGTTTTTCATCGAATTTATGGTAATATGAACGATTAAAACTGAGGACACTGTAGATGAAGTATGGATTTCCATCCACCAGTCTGTACAATTCTTCTTCTATCCCTTGGAATGTCTTTAAGTTCAGTGCATGGATGAGCCGACGCATCAATTCCAGGCTATCTTTTTTAGCCAGTGGCCCAAATGGAATACGTTCGATTCTATACTCAAATGCTGGTGGTAGAGCTTCTTCCATCCGCGTGGTTAAACCTGAGCCACTCAATAAAAGAAAGATTTTTTCATTGCAATGATACTTATTCAAGATAGGTACACAATCGTAGCTTTCCCCATTTTC
>JAKLHB010000171.1 GCA_022710345.1 Planctomycetota bacterium | reverse complement strand
GGGGTCTCTGCCGGAGTGCCGCAGGCGCTCAGGACCAGAGATGCAATCAGGATGATTGCAATTAACAAATAACTTTTCTTCATAGGTTTCTCCTTTTGAAACTATTGAATATTTTGGCACAATTGCCAGGTATTTTTGATACAAAGGCAATGATGGAGCATATTGAATTTTTGACTTCCATCGAATGCCAGGGTAGAGGCCTTGGACTGCCAGGCTTGGAACAAGCGGGAGATTATATTGCGCAGGAATTTCAAAAAATCGGGTTGATTCCTTTGGATCAATATACATCCGCTTTCAAATCAATGCAGCTTGCTTCACCCAATGGTGCCTCAACAGCGGCCAATGGTGCCTCAACAGCGGCCAATGGTGTCCCAACACTGGTCAATGGTGCAAAGCCAGATTTTTTCCAGACATGGCAGCATTTAGGGCCACAGCAACAGCCAATGATGTTGCGCAATATCATCGCTATATTGCCTGGAAATGCTCATGAATTGCAAGATGCACCCGTGATTGTTGGTGCTCATTACGATCATCTTGGATTTGGCTGGCCTGATGTGAAACAAGGCAACCAGGGCAAGCTGCATCCAGGAGCCAATGACAATGCCAGTGGCATCGCAGTGCTTTTGGAATTAGCCGTGCATTTAAAAGAGCGTAGCCTGGCTCGTCCCATTGTTTTTGTTGCATTTACAGGAGAAGAAGCTGGGCAACTTGGTTCTGCCTACTTTGTAGGACATTGGCCAATTGAAAAAGAAAAAATTATGGCCATGGTGAACTTGGACAGCGTTGGAAAATTAGGCAACCAGCCTATTTTCGTAGTCAGCACCAATACAGCCAAAGAATGGCCCTATATTTTCAAAGGCTGCAGCATGACCACAGGCATTCCTATCGCAAACCTAGGTCCCATGAATGCAAGCGATCATATACCATTTATTCAAGCAAATATCCCAAGCGTTCATCTTCTTGGTGCAGCAGATGTTCACTATCATAGCCCTCAAGATAATCTGGACAACATAACTCCCAATGATTTAGAAAAAGTTGCCCAAATTGCCTTGGAAGCCATTGTTTATTTAGCCAATCGCAAAGAGCCGTTGACCCAAACTATAGCTCAAGCCCCAGCAAATCCAGCCATGCCTGCAGCAGCTTCCAAACGCAGCGCAAGCCTGGGAATCATCCCTGATTTTCAGTCCTCGGGACCTGGGTTAGGCATCACTGGCACTGGGCCTGATTCAGCCGCGAGCAAGGCTGGCCTGCAAGCCGGGGACATCTTGCTCAAAATTGACGGTGTTGAAATCAATGGGTTAGCTGACTTAGCCCGGGTTTTGGCTCAACACAGCCCAGGTGATGTCATTCAGGTCACGTATAGTAGAAATGGTTCTATCTCCGAAGTCTCCGCGGTTTTACAAAAAAGATAATGCTTGACGCTAGAACTCTCGTATAAACTATGCGCTGCTGCAGTGCAAATTTTTTTGCCGCGAAGCGGTTTGGGAATAAAGCCCAGGTTATGGCGGCTCTTGCCGCCGCATACACGCTAAAACATGGAGACCCACGACAAACACAGATAAAAAATACGGCTCCATAGGACTCTTTCAACAGGCAACGTTTTTTGGAACCAAATTAGCAAAAATCCCAATAAAAAGCCAGGCTTTTTATTGGGATTTACCCAAGTTGCCAGTTGTTCAAACTGGCAGGATTTGGGAACCAAGTTTCTCTTACTATTCTTGGATATCTATTTTCCATTTCCATTTAAAGTGATAAAATCACCTAAAATTTGGAGCGCTTCTTCTAAATATAAGTCTTTTTGTTTTGCGGTCTCATCACCGAGTCCCAAATTGCTGCTGATGTTGTCGTCTCTCAGTTTTTCCAGTTGCTGGGACATTTTCTCATCTTCTTCGGCCATGGCAATTCTAGTGGTTAAATTCAGGGAGATGGTTTTGTTGCTTTGGCGTTGTTTTGCCCATGCAAGGTATGTGTTCATGGCTTGGAAGTCTGGATTGCTCGCAATTCTGGTTTCATAGCGTTTTTGCAATTCTTTGATATGCCGGGTGAGATTGCGTTTGAACACAGGAATTGGTTCAATTTCATCCCAAGGCATCACATGTTTTTGAGATGCTTCAGCATATTCTTCTGAATTATAAGGAGATGGGAAAATAATATCTGGAGTTACGCCTTTTTGCTGGGTCGAACCACCATTGATACGATAAAATTTTGCAGTGGTGTATTTTAATGCTCCGCCCTTGATTTTACGAAGTACAGGCAATTGTTGTAAGTCAAAGAGCTGTTGCACAGTCCCTTTACCGTAGGTAGGCTGTCCAACCACAATTCCACGTCCATAATCTTGGATTGTTGCGGCAAAAATTTCTGAAGCTGATGCGCTAAAGGTATTGACCATAACCACTAATGGAATAGAATAAGAAAATCCATCATCCTCGTCTTTGCGCACGTACTTATCACTGGTGCTTTTGATTTGGACAATGGGGCCTGCTGGAATGAACAAACCGCCTAAATCCACGGCTTCTTCCAAACTTCCGCCTGGATTATACCGAAGGTCCATGATCACACCATTCACTTTGTCTTCTTGCACTAATTTATCCATGATTTTTTTGACATCTTTGAGCGTGCTGCGTGCGCTGGCCAGGTCTTGGGTCATGCCTTCGAAATCTCGATAAAAAGATGGAAGGGAAACAATTCCCAGTTTTGCTTTTTTCCCAGTTCTCAGAGTGACTTCGCGTACTTCACCTTTGGCTGCTCGCTCTTCCAGCTTGATTTCATCTCGTTCAATGGTTATATTAAATGGCACGCCTTGCAATGTTTTGAGCACCGTCAATGTTACTTTTGTGCCCTTTTCGCCTCGAATTTTACGCACGACTCGATTGATGGGCATGTCAATCACGCTCTCGGCTGCACCATTTTCTTGAGCTACAGCAATCACAAAATACCCGGCTTTGAGCAAACCTTGGCGATCTGCTGCGCCACCAGGCACAATTCGCAAGATTTTTGGATATCCATCTTCTGAACCAATAAGTGCACCAATTCCTTGCAAGGAAAGCCTTAGAGATATGTTAAAATCTTGCAATGTGCGCCAATTCATGTAATTACTATGTGGATCAAAAACTTCAGTAAAGCAATTGAGATATTCTTCAACAATGTCGTAATGGTCTTGCTCTTTCAAGAGCCGGTAAAAACGTTCATAACGTTTTAAGATACGGTCTTTTGCCTCTGCAAGAACATTGTCCACTGGTTTCGCAGCTTCTGTTGGTTTCGCAGCTTCTGTTGGTTGGCTGGTGGGAGGCTGTGCACTCGCACTTTCTTTTTGCGCTTTTAGACTGGCGAGTTTTTGCTGAAGTAGTTGATTTTTAATCTGTAATCGCCAAATCTCGTTCAATTCAGCTTCAGTTTTCGCCCAAGGCTCTGTTTTACGATCCAAAACCATGGTTTCTTCAATGCTAAAATCCACAGGTTGATTGAGCAGTTCTTGCACATATTTCACACGTTCTTGGATGCGTTGTAGATACCGTGTATAGACTATAAATGGGAAACTAATATCGCCCTTTTTAATCATGTCGTCCAAAGAATAACGATATGCTGCAAATTCATCAATATCTGATTGAAGAAAGAAAAAACGATTTGCATCCAAACGTTGTAAATATTCATCAAAGAGCGCAATCGAAATAGGGTCTTCTACTTTGGCGCGGCTATAATGATAGCTTTCCATGAGCCTCGATACAACCCAAGCGATTTGTTGATCTTCGTCAGTGGGTTTTAGTTCAGTTTCTTGGCCATTTGCGCTTAATGCAAGCACAATCATAGCCAACATCCAGCAAAGCTTGGAGTTAAATTTCATAAAAAATCCTTTAAAACGAAAATTGGATTGAGTTCTTTATTTTAACGTTTCTGTGCAAAAAACAGTAATGTTTTTTAGAAATTTTCATGATAAGATTATGGAACATTACAAAGCGCAAGAATCAGAAAATTTTTTTGAGTGATTAGGACGTTTTTTTGCTAAGGAATATATTGTGAATTTATTGCATAAGCAAATATGGTGTATTATATTATGTGGATGTCTCTTATGGTTCTGCCCAGGCTGCAAAAAAGACAACGCTTCGTCAGACACGAAAGAACCCACATCTGCTGCCCCAACACAAACAGCCGGAGCCAATATACAAGCCCCTGAACCTCTTAGTATTTTGAATGATCCGGCGTGGAGGCCAATCCTTCAAAGTTCGTATTCTATATACTTTACATACATTCTATGGGATACACCAGAATACCAAAGCCTGGGTCATACCTTACAATGGAAATTAAAAGAAGCATTACCTATTGGAGAACATCGTTTATTTCATCTACAATGCATTGCAGATGCGAATGTTGCAGATGCTATGCAAAAAGCTAATTCAATCAAAGACCTTGCCCCAAATTTGCCAACAGAATTGCAAAAACATGATGTTCTGGTTAGTCTTACAGCTTCTTTGGTAGAAAAACAAGCCAACTTAAGAAGCCTAAATCTAAAAAGTGGTAGATTTAGTCCTAAAGTTCGGATTGACTTTTCTTCTCCACAAGATATGATAATACAGATTGCAAAAATAATTCCCTCAATCATAGGCATGGAAGCTTATATTTTTGCAACAGATCCTACTAAAAATACCATTCAGGTAGTTTTTCGTGGTCCCAAAGAAGACCTTCAAACAAGCAATTTTTTTTGTCCAGGTACTGCATTTTGGGTCATGCATGAAAATAGACGAGTGGCAGATACATGGGTGATCCTAGGCCAGGAAATGAGCCTTGATGTATTCTACGGATGCCAGGCAGAAACGTTGGGCAATCAACGTGCACAAATAGGCCAAAAATTGGTGCAAATCTATTTCACAGGCGGAGATCAAAAATTTCGCCTGGTGAACCAACAAAACCGGCCGCAACCAGGATTTTCAATTTTTAGCAGTTACCAGGAATTTTCTACAGAAAAGCAAGATTACATCACCACCACAGAAGCATCTGGAGAATTCACGCTCAGCGATCGAGAATGTCGGCCCCTGTTTTTGGTAATTGCAAAAAATGTCGAAGGCATTAACTTTGCGTTTTTTAGAAAAATGATCGTGGTGCAAGACCAAGCGGATGTCCAAAATATCGTCATCACAGATGCAGAAGTCGCACAAGAAGAAGCACGAGAAATCACAGCCCAACGCATTCAGCAAAGAAAGACCCAGGAAGTCCAACGCCAAATTTATGCACGTATTGAGCAAGCCAGAGAGCATATCCAAAAAAAAGAATTGCCCAATGCACTTATTGCCATTAAGTTAGCACAACAAAATCTACGCGATTTGCCTGAAGAAGCCAGTGCCCAATTGAGCCGAGGGCTAAAAGAAGTAGAAGAAATTTACGAAAAAGCCATTGCCCAGAAAAAAGCAAATGAAGATTATGTAGCCGGCTGCAGACTGCTTGACGAAATGGATCAGGCAATCTTGAACCTTGACTATGCAACGGCTAAGGAAAAACTTCAGCAAATCCAAGCAATTTGGCCACAAGATTTCTATGGAAAAGAATATGCAGAGGTGGTAGAACGCGCCAATCGCCTGGTAGTCTTAGAAAAAGAAAGCAATACACCTCTAGGCATGGCTCGCAGGTATGTGATGGAACAGGTGTTTAAGCTGCGAGCGGAAAATATAGAATATGTAGCCTTACAAAAATTGTACCCACATCTTAAAGTCCTATATTCACAAGGCAACATGGATAAAACTCTACGGTACAATGACCTTGAATTATGGCTCAAAATAAGGCTTCAATTGAATGATCTATCGCAACAATTGGCACAAAAAGGACAACAGTATCTCACGTTATATAACAAAGCAGTCTCTGTACAAGAGAGGACAGATTTGTTTGAAAAACATCAAAAATGCTATCAATGCAGCCGCACATTGGATGAATGGCTTAAAGAAATGCGTTAATAGCGGAAAGGGACAACTGTGAGCACTTCAATACTGCTAATGGGCTATTCTGCAGCTACACGGCGATATTTATTGCAAGGAGCTCTAGGCTGCGGTGCCATAAGTTTTGTGCTATTTTTTTTATTTGACCAGATAGCATTGATTCCGCTTTTGCTGGTCTGTATGAGCTTGTTTGCAGAATTATGGTGGTCGTCACGAAAAACCTTATGGATTACGCCAGATGGCTTGCAATATGATGACCAAAAAATTGATTGGTCAGCAATCACACGTTTTTCTAAATGGGGGCCGTTTGGCATTCCCTGGACACCCATCAAAATCCAAGGAGTCAATGTATATCTCAAAGATTGTGTCTGGTGCATTCCATCAAATACACCAGGGTTTAACGCTTTCTTGCAACGCTTGGAATCCACCCATTATGCAGAGCCAGAACCATTTTGGCATCAATATCCGACCAAGGTGCTTCGTGCATTGCGCTATGCAATCGCTTTTGCTTTTGCAATTATTTTTTTATTGGTATCTTTGCTGTGGTTCTTGATCATCATTGTTGGCATGGTACTCGGATATTTCATTGTACGATCCCTGGTACAATCTAAGCGAAACCAACGGGAGGCATTGCCTCAAGATGCATGGATTGCTGGTGCAAGCAGCTTAGTTTTATTTTGTGTACTCTATTATCTCTTTGAAAGCAGCTTTTTACTGCTCTTGCTGAGTGCTGCTATCATTGCGTTTGTGCTTTGGTTCCCCTGGCAGCCATCGCCTGCAGCCATCATATCTGAAGCCCTATTCATAGGGAAAAAACAAGCATATCCATTGCGCCATCTAAGAACTGTGCGGATGATTTCCAAGTTCTTTCTTTTGAAGCTATGGCAGCTTTCGTTTGCCAATGGCGATGTCCTTATCTTTCCATTTTTAGAGAATTTTGAACCATTTAAAACAAAGCTTGAAATTCAATGGGGTGAAATCCAAAAGCGATATATTGGCAGAAAGATGCCGGATGAGGAAGCAGAAATTCGAAAGCCGCAAGAAGAAGCACGGCGCATCAATTTCTTTGAATCCGATCAAATCCCTTTGATGATGCCATTGGCCTGGCAGTTTTGGTTACCTTTGTTTTTGGTAATTCATCTCTCGGTATGCACCCTATGCTTATGGTGCATCTATGCCACTTCATTAGGTAGATGGGGATTTATCGGTCTATTCCTTCAAGAAATCATCCCGCTGATCCTCATGGTTTATGGCGGATATTTGCTATTTTCTTTGGTGCCTAGGCTGTTTCGTCTGTATCAAAAATGCACGATTTCAGAAGAAAACATACAGGCAGGAAGCAAAAAAATTCAATGGCCAGACATCCAGAGCATTGTGCCATACTCAACACAAGAAGGCAATAAACGAGTGGCTTTGCTCGATACCAATGGCAAACTGCTATTCCTCATTCGAGATGAAATGAGTGATTGGGAAATCGGGTTTGATAAGATTCGCAAAAAAGTACAAGAAGTTCATAAATATGACCCTGTGGTCACCAGTGCGGCTGATTTACTCCGCAACCGGCATATAGCCTGGCAAAACTCACGCAGAATTGTAGTGGTGCTTGCCATACTCGTTTGGCTACCTTTTGCAATCCACAACATCATTGACCAAAAGCAAGCATTGTACCAAGTCGGCAGGACTGCTGTAACTCTGCCTTCTTCCTATATCAGTCTATTTTTCCTAGAAAATCGTGTCATCCAAATTCCATACCAAGACACAACAGGACAAATTTGGTATACGTTTGCTTATCCTCATACACCAGAAGCCATATCTGATACACCAGAAGCCATATCTGATACACCAGAAGCCATATCTGATACACCAGAAGCCAAAGTTGAGCTGCCCGATCCTGACCAGGATACGCTAGAAGCCAATATACCATACAATGATATAAGAATTCAATATTTGCCACAAAACCCTGGGTATGCTGTTGCTTATGGAAATGTTCAAGACTTGCAATTTGTGTTTTTGAATTTTTTAGAAAAACGCGGATTTGACACTCGAAATTTGGAATGGATGGAATATGGCATTATCCAAAGTACTTATTTTTTCTGGGGATTAGCCGTATTTTTATTCATTCTAAGTCTATTGCGCCAGAATACCTTTGCAGGGCTTTTACTGCAAAAGATGCCTGCCCCACTGGGGCCTAAGTTATATCTTTCTGGAACGGTTATTTTGCAAAATACACTGCGGCTGCTCCTGCATTTTGGATTGCTGCTTCTCTTGGCTTTTCTAGCATTTTATCTATATTTCCCATCTCAGGTCCCAACGGCTTTACAATTTCCACTGCCATTTCCTGGTGTATGGATTGCCATGATCATCCTATTGCCCGTGATGTTCTGCCCATACTTAGCATATTATATAGCCGTGGTAATCCCACGTTGGCTTCGCAGTTTTAAGACATGGGAGTTGACAGAAGAAGGAATTCGAGAAGGAAGCACAAAGCTTGTTTGGTCGGAAATTCGCAGCATCAATGTATTTATGATGCCAACTGCTTCTCCAATTGGAACACAAAAAAAGCCCACCCGGCGGGTAGCGCTTATCCAAGGCATCAATGGCACCATTTGCTTAGAAGGCGACCTTGTCCATTTTGATACCATTGTTGCACATATCCGTAAAAAAGCCAATTGCGAATCCAATTCTTTTGCCCAAGCCAAGCATTTTTATCGCAAACATTATGCCCGGCCTAAAGTGATTCGTATGCTCACATGCATTGCTATTTTATCCATCATGTTTATAGGCTTCTCCTGGATTCGAGATCAGCAAGATGCTGTGTATTCCGAAGGACAAAAGATTCAGGCTGAAGTGAAAGCAACGTTCTTTCAAAAATTTGCATTCATTTCCTACACCGATGCCAATGACAGCATTTGGTATACCATAGCTTGGAAACGCGAAGACACAGAATTTTGCAATATTTTATTAGACCCTCAATATCCTATGTTTTGGGAATCAGCCGATTACTCAATCGAATCTTTACGAGGGCTCTGGACAGATCAATTCATCAAGCCCTGGACATGGTGGCAAGCAAATCAAGATATCATGCACACAATCATCCAGTATATTTTATATGGCTGCCTAGCATTATTGATTATACCGCTTTTATGGCATATTCTGGGCAGTTTGTTTGGTATTCCACCATTAGAACCAACAAAGATTCCATCAAGCAAAAAGAAATGATGCTGATGATAACATTTTTTGTGGGTTGACATGTTTGTTCGGCCGGTTGTTGTTTGATGATCTTTCCCAATGTACGCATAACTAAAGGATTGGTTATGTCTATGCGTGTGTATGTGAGTGTAGGGGCGACCGGCCTGTCGCCCTTACATCCGAATACGACCGGCGATCATTCTACCAAAAATCCGTTAGAATCAGAATACATTTACCATCCATTGACTTTCCTTGTTTTAAAATACGAGGGTCTAGGCAGATTTCATCATGGATTACAACCTTTGGCATTATTATCACCTACTCGATGAACTAAGACTCTTCACTGCATTTGAACAGCGATGCTTAGGCACAGAAATATACGCTAGCCCAGGATTGGCAAATTTCAATAAACCTTTGGCAACCAATCCGACTGCCCATGCATCGAAGATGACCGAGCCATTCAGTGCTGCGATCCCAGTAAGCACTGTTGTGCAGCCAATATCACCAGAACAGCCGGTAAAACAACTTCCACGCTCGGAAAAACCACAGACAACAACGCCGATTTCTAAAAATCCTTGTCGAGTCACTGCGACCCATGAAGTCAAGATGCCGTTAGAAGAACGGCAGCAGCGAATGCAGGAATTTGCAACACAGGCGAGCATTTGCAAGGCCTGCAACTTGCATGCAACTAGGACGCAGGTTGTATTTGGCTCTGGCCCAGTGGATGCAGAATTGGTTGTGGTTGGAGAAGCACCTGGCTACCACGAAGACATTGAAGGCCTTCCATTTGTTGGTGAAGCCGGCCAATTGCTCACTCGAATGCTGGAAGCAATTCAAATCAAGCGAGAGCAAGTCTATATTTGCAACACTGTCAAATGCCGCCCACCTGAAAATCGGCAGCCTCAACCAGAAGAAACAAAAGCCTGCCAAATCTGGCTCATGCGACAATTTTTGCTCTTAAGCCCTTTGGTGATATTGGCCCTGGGCAAATTTGCTTCTGTGGCTTTAACCGGACGCGAACAAAGCATGAGCAAATATCGTGCACAACAATCACCCCTGAGCACCTATAAATATCAGGGTATTCCTGTGGTATTTAGCTACCATCCATCCTATTTATTGCGCACCCCAACCGCTAAAAAAGAGGCATGGAAAGACTTACAATTAGTACAAATTCTATTGAAGAAAGAATAGATAGCCGTTAATTCTTATGAACAAAAATGTTACT
>JAKLHB010000170.1 GCA_022710345.1 Planctomycetota bacterium | reverse complement strand
TGCTAAAGATTTATAAATATCCCGTGCATGTTGATAATATCCCAGTCTATATTCTAAATCTCCTTTGATGAGCTCCAATCGTTCATCTTCTAAGACAAGACCACGCAATTTTTCACTGATTTGATGGATTAGACTTCCATGTTCTAAGCAAATTTTAGCACATAAAAGATAAAAACGAATATCACACAACATTTCATATTTGCGAACTTGTTTTAAAAACTCTGCAGGTGATAAATTGCGTCTTCTGAGTTTGAGTAAACGGCGATTGATGGGCGCAACAATGCTATGTGTGTTCAGCTCGGTCACCTCTTGCAAAATCTTGTCAGCTTCTTGCCAACGGCCTTGATCTATAGCTCCCAAGGCTTGGTTATTCAGCGACATAGAGAGCAAAACATTGTCAGCAAATTTTTCAAAAACATACGGATTGCCAAAATGTTGAGTATAGATAATCTGAAGAACTTTGATAATTTCGCTGAATTGGCTTGGCCGTTGTGTTGGATCACTTTGAAGACAAGCATTCACCACAGGTACAATTTCATCGGGGAATCGGTCTGGATTGCTGTTAAGCCGAACAGTATCTTTTTGTTGATAACGTCTTCGAAATGCAAGAAATAATTTTTCTACCTCTTCTTCTACGGCAAAGGGAATCTCTTGACTCAATAATTCATAAGCTAAAATTCCAAAAGCATAAGTATCTGCAGCGGTTGTTGGAAGATAATTCTTTTGGGAAAAATATTCCGGAGGCCGATAAAGCAGTTTGCGAAAAGCTAAGTGCCGGAGAGATTGGCTAGATGTATCTTCTAAAAGATGATTGCCAGAGCTAGGTCTCATACCTTTAGTGAGCATCTCCAAAGCTTCCCATTGGCACCACCGAATCTGAGTTAACTTGACTCTACCATATTTATCTAATAAAATATGGTCTGGATGGAGATTGCCATGTACGATGTTTTCTTCGTGTAGATATGCCAGTCCATTTGCAACCTCTAGCAAAAGCCGCAGGATTTCAACAAAACTTTGTGATAGCCGAGGCTGAACTTCACTTAGGCATATCCCAGATACAGGTTCTAAGAAAAGCAATAAATTTCCTTCTAATTCACGGTAAAAATACGCAGAAAAGATATTAGGATGAATGCCTAGATCAATCCATTCTTGGGCTTGTGCCATTAAATCTGCGGAATTTTGACGTTTTTCCACCATTTTCATTGTTAATGGTGCTTCCCATAGTACATGCCAGACTCGATATGTATAGCAAAGTTCGTCTTCTTCCAATAACTTTAACAAAAAATATTTTTGGTCTAGTAAAGTTCCAACAAGGTCCATAACGCTCTTTCCAGCATAGGATACCCAAGAAATGCTAACCGCAGGTACGGCCTGCGGCTATTCACGGTGTAGAGCGACCATACGGTCGCTCTTATGAAAAAGCTTAATGAGCTAAGACTTAATTTGCAGCGCGTTTACAAAGCGACTGAGTAGTTCAGGGCGTTGTTTTAAGTCTGAATTTTGCAAAAATTCACGGCGTTGACGGAATCTATCTGCGAGTAACTGTTGATAAGCAGCAGCATCAGCCATTTCTTCTGGGTTATACTTTTTGCTATAGCCAGGCAAAATTAAATCCACACTCTCTGGCTTTGGAATCATTGCACCTGGAAGATATGACCAAGGTTGCCATTCAAGTTCATTGCATAAAATGGCTGTACTCAAACGCAAGCTTGAATTAAGTGGAATTTTACTTTGAGAATTGATGCCGCTCCAGAATCCCCCAGAATTGAAGCAATAGCAAGAAGCACCGGCTTCTAGCACACGCAAGAATCCTTCGCAATCTTTATACAGTTCATACACACGGAAAGGATTGGCAAATGGTTCAAAGACAAGCTTTTTCATTTCTTCCTGAGATACATTTTCCGCTGCTGTGCGCTTAGTCATCAAGGTTGCCCCCATTGCAATTGCTAACTCACTATTGGCAAACATGATCACAGGGGGTAATGTTTCATCTTTCATCAACCAGCACAAAGCATGAGGGAAACTGCAACGGTTTACATAATTGCCTTGGCCTAATAGATCCCTATGGAAAATGCAACGACCATTTTGATTTCTGACATCCATTGCCAAAATACGTATCTTGCCATCAATGGTTAAGATCGCATTATTTTGGCTAGAAGCACAATATTGCCAATCAGGGTGAAATAGATCACGGCTGTCTGTTTTATCAAACAGTGTGGGTTCCCATACGCGGCAAATTCGGTCGTTGAGATCAATTTGAAATGCATCGTCATGCAAAATAGTACGACTAAATCCTTTAGGCAGGGTTCCTGCATGGTCATGTGAATTGGTATGAGAAGATTTTCCGCTGCCAGATAAACCAAAGAACGCAATCGAGCGTTTCTTCAATGGATGATACTTTGAGTCTTCACAGGTTGTAAAGTCAATTTCTTTGATGCCACCATGACATGCTACCTGGCCCATACGCATGCCAGAAGTCCAGGCAAGCGTCAGCGTGCCTTTTTTACGTTCACCAAAATAGCGCATTCCAAGATTATAAACAACGTTTTCATAAGGATCAAAAATGACCAATCCATCTTTGAATTCTGGAATGGAGCACGTCCAATGAGGATCAGCCACAAACAAAATGTCTTGAATCGGTAGAACTCGGCTTTTTTCGTATTCTTCTTTATATTCATCATAAGATGCAAAATTGTGGAGCCAATTCCAAACATTATTGGCATCATCTACTGTAGTGATCATGCATGCCTTGAGCATGAGTTCATGGTCAAGCCCAACCACAGCTTCGGCCTTAATTAATGGCCTTTTCTGCATTTCAAAAATGGCTTCACGGGTGATTTCTTCGAGCATCAGCTTGGCATTTGCATCACTTCGATCATAAAATTTGCGGGCTAATGCCTTGCGTCCGATGACTGCACCATGGTTATCATTGAGTATGGTTGCACCCATAGGCAAGTTAAGTTTGGCACGTAGAGGTTCATAGATAGGCATATCTGTAACCGTAACACTTGACTGGCAACGGGCTAATTCATAAGCTCGACGCGCGGTTACGCGTTCAATATGAGAATAATCATTGCGATGGTGCCAAAGGCTTTCAGCGATTGCTCGCAAAGGGGACATTTTTTTAAAATCCCCTCGATAATATTCATAACTAGATTGACTGGATAGCGATAGGTCAGGATTTGATTTAATCTCTTCCTTTCGCCCCGCTCTACACCGTACAAGACAGTTTCCCGTCATACGGCGTGCCATTGGTATGTTGACCAACTAGGGTCCGTCCCTCCTCTAGCTTTCACTAGATTCCTCAGTACCATGACCCTGCTTTCATTGAGGTTTAATAAAATTTACTGATAACGTGAATTTTCGGAAATTTTAACTTGTTGTGCTAGAATATACTAAAAAAAGATCCTAATCTGTATCAATCAAAAAAAATAAAAAAAAAATTCGCTCGGAAATAAAGTTCTCTTTGATAGAATGCCAGGTTTTCCTGTGTCCCGTCAGGACACGATAAGAGCCGACATAACCTGGGGTTAAAAACCCCAGGCTTTATTCCCAAACCGCTTCGCGGCAAAAAACTTTACTTGCAGCGCATCTTATACGAGAGTTCTAATAACGTTTTTAGAAATGCTAGAACGGCAACTATATGGCTTCCAAAAATTCGTTATATTCAGAAAATTTACTCTCAACTTTCCCTGTTCCCTAAAACATAGCCTGTGATATATGGCTTTAGGTGCCGCCTCAACGTTGGATGCCACAAATCAAACATAGCCTTGATTAAGCAAGCATGACAATGGAGCATGCTTAGCCCAGCATCCTCCTAGCGTTATGCTAGTGGGGTAACGCTTCTATCAGCGGTTCGTCCCGTATGATCCTCACCATAGCCATTTTACGGCCCCCGGCTTATATACAAAGCCGACTACATCCTAGCTTTCAGACACAAATTTTTACAAAAAAGGTGCCTGTAGGAAGTTTTTTGGTCAACGATATGCAAATGGCGTGTATTTGAATATCGTTGCATCTGTTTTAGAGTTTTCCCAAATCTGGGATTAGTCTTTCCTTAGAGGGCTGCTAAGTTATGACCAACAGGTCGCCCCCATAGTTCCCCTTTCTTTGGATGAAAATGGTCTTATAGAAAAATTCTATAATAAATTTTAAAGTTTGTCAATGATATTTGTAGATTGCCAATAAGACATGCAGTCTTAGGCCATTTTGGCATAAAAATTTTCTTTTTGGGTAATTAAAATTGAAGATTTCCTTCTTTGTTACCTATAACTTATTGAAGATTAAATGATTAAAAAAAATATTTTTCGATTTGCATCCTGAGCACGATTTGGTATATTATTTGATAATTTTTCTACATTGATTTTAAATTGTAAAATCTCTGGCTGATCGAATGATTGAATATTTTAATTTTTCTTATCTTTTTGAGAAAAGATAGCTTATGATTAAAACAGAAAATCTATGTATGCGATATGGGCCTGTTCAAGCATTGAACGATGTAAATTTTGAAATTGCACAGCACGAAGTGATTGGCCTTTTAGGCCCCAACGGAGCAGGCAAATCCACAACATTAAAAATTTTGACTACGTACATTTATCCGACTCAAGGTACTGCGTATGTTGCAGGGTACGATGTACGCAATAATCCAATTCCCATCCGAAAGCTCATTGGATATTTGCCAGAACAACTTCCATTGTATATGGATATGGAAGTCAGTGAATATCTGACGTTTGTAGGCAGATCTAGAGGATTATATGGAGCAACGTTGCGCAAACGATTGGAATGGGTTAAAGAAAAATGTGGCATTGGGCCTATGTTTCATAAAATTATTCGAGAGCTTTCTAAAGGATATCGTCAAAGAACAGCCCTTGCCCAAGCGCTTCTTCATGATCCCGAAATTGTGATCTTGGATGAACCTACCAGTGGCTTGGATCCCCATCAAATCATCGAAATTCGTGCTTTGATTCATGAATTGGCGCAAGAAAAGACCATCATTTTTTCCACTCATATTCTGCAAGAAGTGCAAGCCGTGACCAATCGAATCATTGTGCTCAATCGTGGAAAAATTGTGGCAAATGGAACTTTTGATGAACTTCAGATGCAGTTGGGCTATCAAAAATATGAATTGATTCTACCCACCAATCTGCCGGAAAACGATGTTTTGGATGCTGTTAGATTATTTCCCAATGTACAAAAAGCCGATGTCGAAAACCGCAAAAATGGCGAGATCACTTATTTAGTACAAGGGCCGGCAAAAGAAGAACTTAGAACGCCCATCATCCAAATGCTCAAGCAAAAACAATGGGATTTTTTGGAAATCAAGAAAAAGCCATTTACCTTGGAAGAAATTTTCTTGCAACTAACAGAACCAGCCAAGGAATAATAGAAACTCCAAAAAATTTCCCGCTGTTATCAGAAAGGCCAATTTATGCGGAATATATTCACCGTATTTCAACGGGAGTTTGCCACATATTTTAACTCTCCGATTGGTTATATTTATATCATTGTATTTGTATTGCTCAATGCAGTGCTTTTTATCACCCCATTCTTTAGTGACCCACAAGCAGACATGCGGCAAATGTTCAATGTCATGCCGTTTATGCTTTGCATCTTAATCCCTCTTATTTCCATGAGGCTTTGGGCAGAAGATCGAAAAGAGAACACCATAGAGATGCTTCTTACCTTCCCCATGCAGCCTTATGAATTGGTGCTTGGTAAATATCTAGCCAGCTTGGCTTTCTTTATCATTACACTTGCAGGAACAGCTTTGATTCCAGTCATGATAGGCTATTTAGGCAAACCAGACTGGGGAATTATTTTTAGCTCATATTTAGGGACTTTTTTGCTAGGTGCCTTTTTCCTAGCGTTAGGCATTCTTCTTTCATCATTGGTGAGAGATCAAATCATTGCAGCAGTGTTGTCCCTAGCCGGCTGCTTTGCGCTATTTTTGGTTGGCACTGATTTTATTGCGGCTGTTTTAGATGATTGGCTGAGTGGGTTTGGCACTATATTCAAACAACTCCTTGGTGTCACTCCGCATTATGAATCATTTACCAGAGGGATTGTGGCTGTGGTGGACATTCTCTACTTTTTGATCTGGACTGGGCTATTTCTTTTCTTAAATGGCCTATTCCTGGAAGGTAGAAGCCGAACCAATGCCGCCCCAATTTTCAGTGGTGCGATTGTGGTATGTTTTTTGATTGGTATGTTGTTCAATTATTTAATTGGCGACATGGCATTAGGTAGATTTGACTGCACAGAAGGCAAAATATATACAGTTTCCGAAGCAAGCATTAACATTTTAAAACGCTTGCAAGCACCAGTAACTGTGAGCCTCTATATCACCAATCGTGAACAAATGCCGACCAGATTCAAAACCCTAGAACAAGATGTCATTGACAAACTCAATGAAATTAAAATTGCAAGCGGTGGAAAGCTCCATTATAAGACCATCCACCTGGAAGTGCAAAATCTAGTTCGAGAATTTGCTGCTCAACAATCTATAGATAAAGAAAAAGATAAAGAAAAAGCAGCGAAAAAAAGTCTTGAGGAAACACTGCTCAATAAGGGCATTAAGCCATTCCCGGCCCAAAGCTATAAAGATGATCAATACAGCACTCAGCTCATTTATGCTGGACTTGGTATTGCATACAAAGAAAAACAAGAAAAAATTATTCCTGAAATTTACCCAGGGAACTTGCCCGATCTCGAATACCAAATCATCAGCCGCATTTATCAACTGACCAGAGAAAAAAAGCCTGTCGTTGTGTTAGTGGCACCCAAAGATGATATTACTCCTGAAATGATGCGGATCTTAATGCAACTACGGCAACAAATTCCACCACCGTATGATGCGTATAAGCCATTAGAAGCCATTTTAGAAAAAGAAGAATACGAAATCAAACGTTTGGATTTGGAAAAAGGCAGCCCATTGCCTGATGAATACGATGGGATGTTGGTCATCAATCCTAAGGAGCTCAACGACCGTCAAAAATGGGAAGTTGCCCGCGCTCTTTATAGTGGTAAAAATGTCCTTCTTGCAGTCCAAAATTATACCTTTGAATATACCCCAGAATGGGGTGGTATTTCCATCAGCAAACAAGAAGAAAAGCCACAAGTCAATGATTGGCTTGAAAAATATGGAATCCAGGTAGATGAAGATATTCTGATGGATGTGAATAACACTTCTACAATAAGCCGTAGCCCATTGCAATTTCCGACCCATATCGTAGTGACTAGCGCAAACATGGATCCCACTATTTCTATCACAAGCGGGCTAGGACAAGTCTTATATATGTGGGGTACAGCATTAAAGTTCGATTATAACAAACTCGATGAAAGCAAACTCAAATGCACGGTTTTGATGAAGTCGAGCAAAAAGTCTTGGAAAGTCCCCAATGGAATAGAATTGCGTAACGAACACTTTAGCGCTAAAGGGAAAATATTAGACCAATTCCCACTCATGGCATTGATTGAAGGGCAATTCCCAGATGCTTACATTGGAAAAGAACGCCCTAAATGGCCAGCCAAGCAAGATCGCTATGGAAGAACTCCGCCAGAAGAAAAAACCGAAGAAGCTGCTCCCAAACCAGTAGAGCCAAAGCCTGCTAAATTACTGGTCGTAGGCTGCGCGCAGTTATTCCGATATCGCACCACTCAAAGCGGACGCGGAGAAGTGATGATCCAGATTGATAATCCAGATAACCATTATCTTGTGATGAAAAGCATCGAATTTTTGGTCTCAGATACAGAACTAGGCAAAATTCCTTCCCGCAGCAGTATGAGCCGAAGGATTGAGCTACCAGATAACCGTGGACTATGGAAAGTATTGAATTATCTAGGTATCCCAGTCTTAATATTTTTGATTGGTGTTGCACGCAGCAGTTTTAGAAGAATGCGTCGCAATCAATATACATTGCAGATGCAAGGGAAATAGCTATTTTGCATAAGGGCGGCTGATGGGTCGCCCTTATTGTAACAATTGGGAAAATAAAACGCTTATTCCCAAGATCATCAGAAAAGGAAATTGTATGGATAAAAAATTGATCCCTTTGTTAGGGATTCTTGCTTTGTTAGTTGCTCTTGGTTTGCTAAAAACAGTCATGCAGCCAAAAGAAACCGACATTCAGGAAGAAATGGGTGCACGCAGCATTCTGCCAGAAGATTTTTTGATTTCCGATGTTGAAAAAATAGAAATTTATATTGGCGCTAAACCAGATAAAAAGGTTGTTTTAAGCCAATCTCAGAGTCTTTGGACGATTTCTAGTGCATTCCAAGCTCCTGGCAATAAAGGATTGATCGAAGAATTCTTAGAATCACTCAAAGAGTTATACGGTGAAGTGCGAATTAGTGGCAAAGAATACTTTAAAGATTTCCAATTAGAGGACCAAGAAGCTTTGCATCTCTGTATCACTCGCAAAATTAAAGATATTGCTACGACCACCCATATTCTTGTCGGTAAAAAAGAGCTATACAATGCTTGCTTCCTTCGATATGCAGACGGTGAGGATGTCTTACGGGTAGGCAAAGAACTACGCGCTAAAATGGGTGTTTGGAGTGATGAACTCACGAAAGAGCCAGAATCCAACTACTGGATTAGCAAAGGCATTTGGAAACTGGATAAAGCAAGCATCACAAGCATTAGTTTAGATTATCCAGAAAAAAAGCTTGCGTTTGCCCGCTATGAGTTACCTCCTGAAAAAGCTGAAACTCCCAATCCTAACCCAGAAAAGCCAATTCAAGAAGAACCTAGCTTTTTGCCAGATGGCAAAGAGCCAGCTAAAAAAGAAGCTGATGCTCCAAAAGAGAAAAAATATGCATGGAAGTTAACGGCTGGTGGTGTTGGTGATAAATTCACAGACTCAGAGCTTGAAAGCCTTCTGGATGCATTGAGCAATTTGGAATGCAACACAGTGGTTGATCCCAATCAAAAAACACAATGGAATCTTCAACCACCGATGTTCCGTTTGGAAGTTACCTTGGAAGACGGAAGCAAAAAGATTCTTTGGGCAGGCCAGTCAGAGGCTGAAAAGGAAGGCTATTGCTACGTAGAAGGCAAGCCAGAACTAGTCTATCAAATTTCGACCTGGACATTCAATGATCGTTTATTCAAAAAAGGTAGCAAATTTTTCATTCTGCCTTGCTATAAGCCAGAAAAGGCACAAGTGAAAGAAATCAGCCTTGCCACACCTACAGGAACGATCATCATGAATAGAGTCGAGCTGGATCCACAAGACCCAGACAAAGCAAGCTGGACATTGCCCAATCCCACCAATTCTTTTGTTGTCCATAAACAAACCGCTGATCTCATTCTCACTCAACTCCAATATTGGAAATTTGAAGACTATACAGATGAAACTAAACTAGAAGCGGTTGGCCTAGATAAACCAGAGTATACCTTAACTGTTACTTTAAAAGACGATAGCAAGCATACCCTAAAATTAGGTAAAGAATCCAAATCCATACGTGGCAGGTACGGCATCCTGGATGATCAAAAAGTCATTTGCATGTTGGCTAAAGCAGACTTTGAAAAATTATTCCCTGAATTCACCAAGCTCTTAGTAAATCCTGCAGATGAGGCTAAAGCTACCCAGCCCTCAGAGACCAGCCCAGTGCCAGAGCAACCCAAGCCACCACAGGAACCCATTGTAGTGCCAGTGCCAGAACAACCAAAGCCACCGCAAGAACCAACTGTAGTGCCAGTGCCAGAACAACCAAAGCCACCACAAGAACCAACTGCAGTGCCAGTGCCAGAACAACCAAAGCCGGCACAGGAACCAACTGCAGTGCCAGAACAACCCAAGCCACCACAGGAACCAACTGCAGTGCCAGAACAACCAAAGCCACCACAGGAACCAACTGCAGTGCCTGAGCAACCAAAAACTGATACAAAGAAAGAATAGTTTGTAAAAGCTTTGAGCAAATTGTAGGTGCAGCCTGCAATTCGCTTTTTTATATAAACTAAGCTATTGAGCAAAAGCCCGATCCAGGTTTGGCTGAGATCGGGCTTTTGTTTTAAATCATTGTGTTACAGCGCTGAATTGGAAAAGGTAGGGGATTGTTGAAAAGTCTTTGATATTGTGGTTCCTAAAATCCGTTTTATGGAGCAAAAGCCCGATCCAGGTTTGGCTGAGATCGGGCTTTTGTTTTAAATCATTGTGTTACAGCGCTGAATTGAAAAAGGTTGTTACAGCGCTGAATTGGAAAAGGTCGGGAATTGTTGAAAAGTCTTTGATATTGTGGGTTCCTACAATTCGTTTTATGGAGCAAAAGCCCGATCCAGCTTTGGCTGAGATCGGGCTTTTGTTTTAAATCATTGTGTTATAGAATCATTGTCTTCGAGAA
>JAKLHB010000017.1 GCA_022710345.1 Planctomycetota bacterium | reverse complement strand
CACTTAGGCTGGATTTATATTGGCTGCAGCGACATTTTCCACATCCTGCTGCGTTGTTTGCATGGACAGGGCTATTTTTTACCTTATTGGGATTGTTGAGTGCTTTGATCTTCTTACGCTATGTGGAAAAAGCGGTAAAAAATATGCCCTATTTTCAAATTTCCACCCAACACCTTACCATCCAAAAGATTCCCCAAAATTTAATGCCTTTTGTGGATGCAATTGAACCCATTGGTCTTTCTTCTCTGGATATTTTTGAACCTAGACTCACTTCTAAGATTGCTGATGCATATCTGAAAAATCCATGGGTATTCGATGTAATCACTGTAAAATATCAATATCCAAATCAAATTTTTGCACAAATCTCTTTACGACAACCTTGCGCTGTGGTATACTATGACAATCAATATTTTTTATGCGATCTGATTGCTGTTCGTTTACCCAAGGATTTTTCAGATCAAAGTGCATTGCCTGATTTTTTGCCAATGATCTTTGGCATTGATACGCAGCCACCAGCACCAGGGCAGATTTGGTCGGATCCTTTGGTAAAAGAAGCATTATGCACAGCAGATTTTTTTCAACAGCATTTTCCAGAACATCCTTTGCAAGCAATATATTGGGAAAAATTGCCAGAGCAAACCGAAAAAAGCATGGTTTTATGCCAAGATCAAATACGGATTATATGGGGGACTGGGTTTAATCCTCCTGTACCTCAGATTACAGCACGGCAAAAAATACAAGCACTGCAACATGCTCTAGCCAACTTAGAAGCCAATGACCATTCCCAAATCTGCGAAGTAGATGTGCGATTTGGATATGCTATCCTCCGTACCAAAACACTTTGGTTCACTCAATTTGTGCCAAAACATCCATAAATAGGCTAGGAGGAGCTGTTATGCAACATACAGCAAACACTATCGGCCCTACGCCGACAGAAAAGCTCAGCCTTCGATATATTGCAGACGCTGAACCATCCCAGCCATTTCCTTGGTTTCAATTTTTTTTTGCCATGTTGAGTTTGGGTATTATTATGATTGGAGCATTTTTTTTCTTTCAACGTGAGCAAACTCAATTTATGACGCATCGAGTGAATCCTGGAGAAACTTTGCGTACGTTAGCAAGTCAATACTATGGGGATGCAAACCAATGGAAAGTAATCTTTTTGGCCAATCGAAAAAAATTAATGGCTAAGCAAGGGCTGGTTCCTGGTGATACGTTGAAAATCCCTATTTTAGAAAAAAAAGATAAAACAAAATCAGCAACGACTTCAAAAACTTGAGCTATGGATAATCCGCACCTTCAATCCAGAGCTTTTTGAACGATTTTTTTGGAAAAGGATATATATGAGCCTCAAAATATTGTTTATTTTTCTAGTTGCATTCGTTCTCATCGCTTGCCAAACAAACTCGCCTAGCATGACACAAGCACCAGAAGAAACATCACCCCAGTATCCAATTGCTGCAGAAAAAACGCAACCAAGCATGCCTGAAGTAGTTATGCCAGAACCTACTCCAGTAGTAGCAATGCCTGCACCTCAACCTCTTGAGCCACCAACGTATACACCTCCACCCCTGCCTCCTCCATTGCCAGAACCTGAAAAACCAAAAGTAAGCGAGGCCATTCCCGTAAAACCTGTGGAGGCACCAGTGAAGCCAAAAGAAGAACCTAAACCAATTGCACCTGCAAAAAAATATTACCATCTCAGAATTATTTCTTATGAGTACCATCCTTATTATCAGGAAGAAGCCAATAAGATTCAAAAATTTTTGAAAAAAGAGCACTCTTTAGAAGCAGATGTGCGTGAAGCCAGCAATAAAAAAGGCGATAAATATTGGGTGGTGGATGTGGGTAAGTTTGAATCTGAGAATGCTCCAGAAGCCAAAGAATTTGCAAAAAAAGTCAAAGGAATCCAATATCAAAGAGGCAAACAATTCCACGATGCTTTCTTTGTGCAGTATTAAACCGTGTAATATCAAGACATGGCACATTATGGAAGCAACGCCAAAACCCATCAAGGAGATATTCCTTGGATGGGTTTTTGTTTTGGTGCTTTTGCTGCCGTTTGCACAATCTATAGTCACGTAGTTTAGAACACTTCCGACCAATGCCATTCCAAAAGCTTTTGGGTGCTTTGAAAAAACAAGGTGTGTTGGGTGATGGGATCAGGAAATGAAATTTCTTTTGCCAAGAGTTGCAATGGATGAGTATGATCCTCTTGCGTGCAAGGAACCACAGCAGGATAATATGGGTCATTTAAAATAGGGCACGCAATACTCGCTAGATGCACACGCAGTTGATGGGTCTTGCCTGTGATTGGACAAAGACGAAAAAAAGCGCGTTGATCTTTGATCGCTAATAAATTAACTTCTGTGATGGCATTCACAGGCCCTTCTGCGATTTTCATCAGAAATCTTGGTTCGCCAGGGATCAAACGGTTAGTAATGGTCTGGGCTGGAGGAATTATTGCATCCGTTGTTCGGATGCAGACGGCTAGATAACTTTTCCGGACTTTTTCGTGTAAAAACAAGTTGTCGTATAAGGCACGAGTTGTTGGATTGCAGGAAAAAAGGACTAATCCGGCTGTGTCTTTGTCTAGCCGATGCAATGGCACTAAATCAGGATTGTTGAGTTTTTTTTGTAAACGATAGAGCAAGCATTGATTCACAAATTTACCGCCTGGCGTTACTGGCAGGAAGTGAGGTTTATCCACGACCAATAAATGCTCATTCTGGAATACAATTGTTTCGTAAAAGGGAATTTCTGCCTCTTCTGGCACCTCGCGAAAATAATAAAGACGTTCACCTGGCAAATAAGGGGTTTCTAAGGAAATAGGGTGGTGGGCTAAATTCAAAACCTTGCCTTCCAAGATTCTTTTTTTCCACACAGGCTGAGGGATAGCCGGGAATCGAGCCACTAAAAAATCTAGGCAAGTTGCATGTAGCCCACGAACATTGGGCAATTTAACAAACGATGGTTTTGGAGCAATGCTCATGATGCTCATTCCAAATGACAAATAGGCTTTGGCAGACCCAAAGCCTATTTGCTAAAATTCCTTGTGCTATTCTTGTAATGTTACTTTCACAGGTCCGTGCATGGTTCCTTTGCCTTGATAATCCACATCTTCGAGTTTGTAGTAATAGGTGCAACCAATTCGGGCAGTCACATCGTTGTAGGAGTATGTTGCACCCATGTTGCCTTCGCCTTTGGATGGGATGATGACATCATGGAGCTTGGTGTATTCGCCGTCTTCGCTATCGCATCGCCAAACATAGAAGCCAGCATTGTTGATTTCCGTGGCTGTTTCCCAGTTCACAGCAGTACCAATCTCTGCTTTTTGGACATCCAGGGATTTCAAAGTAATGGCATTCCAATTATCGCTGTAATATGCATATTTTACTATGCCGCTCTTGTTGCCGTTTTCTGTATACATATAGCTAATGTGCGGGAATCCGCGGCGATCCAAGGCCATACCACTATATTGGCCAACATAGCCTGCTTTATCTACAATTTCGGTATCCCAGGCTTTGGCACCAGGAACTCGGTGAGCATATTTTAAGTTTTGATGAAGCGAGTCGTAATAGCTAATATATGCTATGTCGTAGCTATCCAAGAACAAAGAAACATTGCCAATCATGATAGAGGAACTATCTACGGTTTGAATATTCCATTTACCATTCCAGTAGGCATACCTTAGTTCTCCAGTGGCTTTAGATGGCATCTCTTCTGCTGGCCCAGTATAGGCAATATGAGGAAGTCCTTGAGAATCTATCTTTATTGAAGAGAATGCTCCACAGCCATATTCATAATCTACTACGATAGGAGACCAGGCTTTGGATTCGTCTGCCTTAACCGCGCATTTAAGGTAACTGTTTCCATAGTCATAATAGCTGACAAAAGGACGATCTGAGCTATCTAATGCAATGGAAATGACTCCGCCAACAGGCGAGGTTTCGACACCGTCCACATACTCAATATACCATTCACTGCCAGTCCAATGTGCGTACTTTACACAGCGATTCCAGTCATCACAATACGCAATATGGGGAAGGTCGTTGCTATCAATGGCAATGCTGGTGTTGGTGCAGGCTACATCATCAATGTTAGTGACTGTCCAAGTGGTATAGCTGCCTGTGGCATATACAAGAGACCCTTGCCGTTTGGCTGGAGAGCCTTGTCTTTTTTCTGGGACTTCACCCGTGAGGACTCCATAGCTGACATGCAATTTTCGTGCGCTATCTATGGCAATCGAGCTTTGGCCTGTGATGCCGTATTGATCATCTATGATGGTGCGCTGCCACTTCCCATAGCTTGTGCGGCGTGCATATTTCATGCGCACTGTTTTTCTATGGCCGGCTGTCTTGCTTGGGATTTCTCCCTGTTCTGCTTCAGCATAGACAACATGGGCATAATCATACGGATCCAAAAGCATGGATCCAAAACTACCGCAGTATATGTAAAGGCCTGGATCATCCACAACATCAAATCTCCAGCCTTTGGTGATCACAGGTTCGTCTGAGATATAGGCATATTTCAGTGATCCATAGGAGGCTCGATCATCCTTGCCCTCTCCACCACTGCCTTCCAGACTATAATGATAGGCAATATGTGGATAGTTCTGGCTATCTATTGCAATGGAATTGAAGCTGCCAACTTTGCCCCAATGATCCACCCTTTGAACTTGCCATTGGGTACCATCAAAATAAGCATAGTGCAAATCTTTGCGTATGTCTTCCCAATAACTGACATGCGGGCGATCATTGCCATCCACGGCAATGGAGGTTTTTTCATAGAAACTGCTGGTACCACTTGTGCCCTGTTCAATCACCTGAACAACCCATCGAGAGCCACCCCAATAAGCATAGCTCATTTGGACTGCATTAGTATCTATAAAAGAAATATGTGGATGATCTTGAGAGTCCATGTCAATTTCAACTGCAAGATAACTACTGCCTGAGGTGATTGTTTCAGGGACCCAAGCTGAACCATCCCAACTGGTGTATCCTAATGCACCATTACTGCTATCGTAATACACGATATGAGGATGATCTTGAGAATCCAATGCCATGGCAGAACCTTGGGTGCTCGGATTTGCGACTGCATCCTCAATTACCCATTGCGTGCCATCCCAACTTGCATAGCGAACTTTACCAGGAGCGTCACTAACTCGGGAACAATATGCAATGTGGGGCCGATTGCTTTTATCTATGGCAATGGTGCATCGTCCGCCAGTATTGTCCGCAGCATCCACAACTTGGATATTCCATTTAGTCCCGTCCCAGTATGCATATTTGAGGTCTTTGTCGTCCCAACTGTTCATTTTGCCATACGCTATATGAGGAAAGCCGTTGCTGTCCAGTGCAATGCTTGTGTGATGCGCTACATTGCTATCTGTGTCAACTGTTTCAATTTCCCAAGCCGTGCCATTCCATTTAGCGTACTTGAGGTATGAATTTTGCACATCCTGGTAGCTAATGTGTGGATAATCATTGGCATCCAGCGCAATGGATGTGTATTTTCCTACATAATCCACATAATCTTCACCATCTACTTGTGAAATCCACCAATTTGCACGTGGCATTAGCTTAGACTCAGCCAATAAACCAATCGTGCACAGCACAAGACAACATAAAAAAGCCAAATTTCGTATCATAAGCTTCTCCTTATGAAACAACAGACGATTAAGCAGTCAGTCAACTCAGTTTTTCTATCAATTGAGTTGACTGAGCATTATAGTGCGACCAGCCGGTCGTACCTACATGGCATATACCACTAGAAGGACGAGCCAATCGCACTGACATCGGAATGGCACTGGCCTGCAAAGCCAGGATCAGTGCAACTCAGGCAAAGCGTTTATTCCTGAGTTGATGCTTGAGTATATTATAGTGCGAGCAGCCGGTCGTACCTACATGGCATATACCACTAGAAGGACGAGCCAATCGCACTGACATCGGAATGGCACTGGCCTGCAAAGCCAGGATCAGTGCAACTCAGGCAAAGCGTTTATTCCTGAGTTAGGGTGACTTTGACAGGTCCGTGCATGGTGCCTTTGCCTTGATAATCCAGGTCTTCCAGCTTGTAGTAATAGGTGTTGCCGATTCGAGCAGTAACGTCGTTGTAGGAGTATTTTGCGCCTACGTTGCCTTCGCCTTCAGATGGGATAATCGCGTCGTGGAGTCTAGTATATTCACCATTTTCGCTATCGCATCGCCAAACATAGAAGCCAGCATTGTTGATTTCTGTGGCTGTTTCCCATTTCACAGCAACGCCGATTTCTGCTTTTTGGACATCCAACAATTTTAAGGTAATGGCATTCCAGTTGTCACTATAATAGGTATATTTGAGGATTGCATTGATGTTGCTGTTTTCTTGATACATAAAGCTGATATGTGGGTATCCACGGCGATCCAGGGCTAGACTGCTATATTGGCCAACATAGCCTGCTTTATCTACGACTTCGCTTTCCCAGGCTTTAGCAGGGTCAGGAACTCGATGGGCATATTTTAAGTTTTGGTGATCCCAGTCATAGTAACTAATATAGGCTGTGCCATTGATGTCCAAAAATAGGCTTGTGGTGCCAGCCATGCGCGCAGAGTCGTCTATGATTTGGAGTTGCCATACTTCACCATCAAAGTAGGCGTATTTTAATTCGCAGGAGCTTTCGCTGTATTCTGGGCCAGCATAAGCAATATGCGGATAGCCTTGAGAATCTAATCGAATGGAGGTGTAAGCACCGCTAGCATAATCTTCATCTACTGTGGTGATGTCCCAGCCTTTAGTTGGCTCTTGCCACACTGCATACTTGAGCGTATAGTTGTCTATATCATGGTAGCTAATGTGGGGCCGATTGTAGCCATCCACAGCAATCGAAAGCGCGCCGCCAACAGCGGATGTTTCAACCCCATCTACATAGTCAATGAACCATTCGCTTCCATCCCAATATGCGTATTTTACGCAGCGATTCCATTCATCACAATACGCAATATGGGGCCGATCATTGCTGTCAATGGCAATGCTGGTATTCCCACAGGCAACATCATCAATATTGGTGATTGTCCAACGAGTATAAACACCTGTGGCATACACAAGTGAGCCTTGCCGAGAGCCTTTGCCTTTGTTAGGCACTTCACCATTAATTACTCCGTATGTGACATGCAATTTTCGTGTGCTGTCCATGGCAATCGAGCTTTGGCCTGTGATGCCGTATTGGTCGTCTATGATTGCATATTTCCATTCGCCATGGGTTGTCCGACGAGCGTATTTCATGCGAACTATATCTTGACGGCTTTTGTCAGGTTCAGATTCTCTGTATATTTCGTTATATACAATGTGCGCACAGTCATATTGATCCAAGAGCATGGAACCAAATCTTCCAGCGTACATTCGAATGCCTGGATCATCTACTACGTCGGTTTTCCAACCTTTTGTGATCACAGGTTCATCTGAAACATAGGCATATTTCAATGAGCCATAGTAGGCTCTATCGCTTTCATCCTCTTTCTCACCGCCGCCGCCACCTTCCAGTGCATAATGATATGCAATGTGCGGATAGTTCTGGCTGTCTATTGCAATGGAATTGAAACTACCGACTTTGCCCCAATGATCCACCCTTTGAACTTGCCATTGAGTACCATCAAAATAGGCATAGTGCAAATCTCTGCGAACGTCTTCCCAATAGCTCACATGCGGCCGATCATTCGCATCCACGGCGATGGAGGTTTTTTCATAGAAACTGGATATTCCACTTTCGCCCTGTTCAACCACCTGCACTACCCAGGTTAAGCCATTCCATTTAGCATAGCTCATTTGGTTTGCATTGGAATTTATAAAAGAAATATGAGGGCGATCTAAAGAATCCAGATCAATTTCAAGGGCAAGATACGAATTCCCTGTTGTGATTGTTTGAGCTACCCAGGCTGTGCCATTCCAAGTGGTATATTTTAGGGCGGACTCGGCTGAATCATAATATACAATATGGGGATGGTCTTGAGAATCCATGTCCATAGCAGAACCTTGAGCTGTGGTGGTCGCGACTGCATCTTCAATCACCCATTGAGTTCCATCCCAACTCGCATAGCGGATTTTGCCAGGATCATATCCAATTCGTGAACAATAGGCAATGTGGGGCCGATTGCTTTGATCTAGGGCAATGGTGCATCGGCCTCCAGTATTGTCCTGATCATCCACAACTTCAATAGTCCATTCTGTGCCGTTCCAGTATGCGTACTTGAGGTCTTTATCATCCCAACTATTCATTCTGCCATACGCTATATGAGGAAAGCCGTTGCTATCCAGTGCAATGCTTGTGTGATGCGCTACATTGCTATCTGTGTCAACTGTTTCAATTTCCCAATCCGTGCCATTCCATTTAGCGTACTTGAGGGATAGATTCCGCACATCCTGATAGCTAATGTGTGGATAATCATTGGCATCCAGCGCAATGGCTGTATATTTCCCTACATAATCCACATAATCTTCGCCATCTACTTGGGAAATATGCCAATTTGCACGTGGCATCATCTTGGACTGCGCCAATAAGCCGACTGTGCAGAGTAAAATGCAGCATAAAAGACTTAAATTCCGCAGCATAAAAAGCCTCCTTATTGCAATAGCATGCCTGCTATTGCTCAGGTTAAATGCAAAAATAGTTATCCATCATTGATTGATAAAGCTAATGTTGTCCATCATTGATTGATGAATCTAAGATTGGCTATCATTGATTGATGAATCTAAGATTGGCTATCATTGATTGATAAATCTAAGATTGTCCATCATTGATTGATGAATCTAAGATTGGCTATCATTGATTGATGAATTGATTGATAAATCTAATGAGGTATCTCACGCCTCGATTTTGATGCACTTGCCAAACACGCTATTCGAGCCAACCCAGCCATTGATGCGGCCTCTGTTGTTGCCGATCTGGAATCGGCCTCCTTGAATTGCTTTGATAAGGTGCAGATATTCACATCCGTGAACCCTGCATAAGACAATGTCACCAATTTTTAAGGTCGAATGGTCTTGGATGGGTTCAACAGTGCAAAGTTGGCCAGACTTAATTTTGCCTACCATGGAATTGCCACGCGGCCGGAAAGCAACAGTTTCGCCGGCTTTTAACCGGGAGATATAGTTTGTAGCCCAGCCCATACTACTTCTACTTTAAAAGTTAAGTTGGGTTGGCAGAGCAACCCAACTTAAGGGTTTAAAATCTTCTATTCATCTTTTACAGTGATTTCAATAGGCCCGTGCATGGTGGTTTTGCCTTGATAATCCATGTCTTCGAGCTTGTAATAATATGTATTGCCGATTTGTGCAGTCACGTCATTGTAGGTATATTTTGCACCCATGTTGCCTTCGCCTTCGGATGGAATGATCGCATCATGGAGTCGGACGTATTCGCCATCTTCGCTCATAGATCGCCAAATGTAGAACCCAGCATTATCAATTTCTGTGCCGGTTTCCCATTTCACAGCAATGCCAGGGTCGGCTTTTTGGGCTTCAAAGGATTTGAGGGTGATGAAGTTCCATTTATCGCTATAATAGGCATACTTGAGTGTGGAGGTGATGTGCATATCTGTCATATATACATAGCTGACGTGTGGGAATCCATTGCGATCCAGGGCTAGTGCGCTATATTTGCCAACGTGGCCGGCTGTGTCAACGTTGCCAATTTGCCAGCCCTTGGCTGTCCAATTGGCATATTTCAAATCTCGGCGAGTATGGTTGTAATAGGTGATGTGTGGATGGCCATCTTTGTCCAAAATAAGATCCGTGGTGCCATACATCAAAGCAGTATCATCCACCACCTGAATTTGCCAGGATTTGCCATCCCAGTACGCATATTTTAGATCGCATTGGGTGCTATTATCTGGGCCGCTGTAGCTGATGTGTGGAAAATTTTGGGCATCCACTTTGATTGCCGTAAATTTGCCCACTGCACCTTCACTATCTATAGTTGTAGTTTGCCAGGCTTTTTGCTCAGCACTCCAAACTGCATATTTGAGGTCTTGGTTGGTTTGGTCAAAATAGCTGATATGGGGAATATTGAGCCCATCCACAGCAAGAGCCACTGCGCCGCCCATATTGACACCTTCTCCGCCATCTACAACATCAATGAACCATTCGGTCCCGGTCCAATGGGCGTATTTGATGCAACGATTGTCTTCGTCACAATATGCAATGTGAGGCCGAGAGTTGCCGTCTATGGCAATGCTGGTGCTTCCACATCGCAATGTGTCAATATTGGTGACTGTCCAGGTGGTATAAGATCCTGTGGCATAAACTAATCCACCAATCTCACCATTCTGTACTCCATAACTTACATGGAGCTTGCGACTGCTATCCATCGCAATGGAGCTTTGTCCCCAAATGCCTGTTTGGTTATCCAAGGTAATGATTTGCCAAGTCCCACGACTGGTGCGGCGTGCATATTTCATAGTGGTAACGTCGCGGCTTGGAATAGATTCATCGCGTTCTTCCATATATACGATATGCGCGTAATCATTGCTGTCCAATACCATAGAGCCAAATTTGCCACAATACACATCCATGCCCTGGTAATCCACAGCCTGGTATTTCCAGCCTTTTTGGATCACAGGTTCATCGGAAAGGTAAGCATACTTGAGAGCACCATATTGGGCGCGGTTGGGTTCTTCGGTCTTGTAATAATAAGTGATGTGTGGATATCCTTTGCTATCCACTGTGATGCAATTGAAACTGCCGACTTTCCCCCAGTAATCTACATTTTTGACTTGCCATTGGGTTCCATCAAACGTAGCGTAATGTAAATCTTTGTGCATGAATTCCCAATAGCTCACGTGTGGACGATCATCTGGTCCCACTGCAATGGAAACATTCTCCAAGAATTCAGCTTCATCATTTGCTCCTTGCTCAATGACTTGGAGTACCCAGCTTGAGCCATTCCAGTGAGCATATTTCATTTGGGTTCCATTTTGGGCAGTGTAGCAGATGTGGGGTCGTTTTTGGGAATCCACATCAATATCTGTATTGTAAAATTGTGTCCCTGAGTCAACGATCTCAGATGCCCAGGCTGTGCCGTTCCAATGTACATAACCCACACGCGAGTTAACGGGATCATAATACACAAAATGAGCATAATCTTGGGAATCCAAAACCATAGCAGCGGCCTGGCTTGAATTTGGCGAAGTGACTACGTCTTGAAATATCCATTGGCTGCCATCCCAACGTGCATAACGCAATTTACGATCATTGGTTGTGCCAGTTCTAGCACAATATGCAATGTGGGGGCGATCACTTTTATCTATGGCGATGTTGCAACGTCCTCCAACATTTCCTTCGCTATCCACTACCTGGATATTCCATTTGGTGCCATCCCAATAAGCGTATTTCAAGTCTTTATCATCATAGTTGAGCTTTTTGCCATAGCAAATATGAGGGAAGCCTTTGCTGTCTAATGCAATACCAGTATGATAGCCTACATCGCCATCTGTTTCCAAAACTTGAATTTGCCAGGATGTACCATCCCATTTGGCATATTTGAGGTCTTGGTTTAGATTGTCATAGTAGCTAATGTGTGGATAGTCATTGCTATCCATCGCAATACTCGTGTATTTTCCTACATCATCCACATAATCAGTGCCATCCACTTGGGTGACCCACCAATTTGCACGTGGAATTGGTTTACTTTCTGCAAGTAAACTAATACTGCATAATAAAATAAACAATAAATAAGTTAATCTTAATTTCATAAAATTCCCCTTAGCAAAGCATCGCTTATGCTTAATTGCAACTTCTTCATAATCAACAATATAGCGATTTTTAAAGAGCAAACTAAAATTTTTATATCTTACATCAATTCGGCAATTAAGATTTTATCAATTTTATCCCAAATCCTGCTAGAAAAAAAGCATAATTTTCAATGGAATGTATGATTTAAATTTGCTACAATATCTCATATTTGGTGTAAACTTAAAAAAATTTTGCTGATGATAACGTTTTGGGGCCGGTTTTATAAAGAGTGCCCAACTGATTCTTAGTTTCCCCAAAGCCGTTATTATTGCAAGGAGCACGATTTTGAAAAATACTATTGTTGGAACATCCCCTTGGCGTAAAGAAGGTTATGATAAAGTAACTGGTAAAGCTAAATATGTAGATGACCTTATTTTTCCAGATTGTCTTTATGGGAAAACAGTGAGATCTACCATTCCACGGGGAAAAATTCAAAGCATTCAATTTGATCCCAAAATTCCCTGGGATGAATTTGTGATTGTCATGGCAAAAGATATTCCAGGCAAAAACCGAGTACCCATCATTGTGCATGATGAGCCTTTTTTAGCCGAGCAAGAAGTTCGATATATTGGCGAACCTATTTTGCTTTTAGCGCATTCTAACCAAGCGATGGTAGAAGAGGCTGTACAATATGTCCATATCACATACGAACCTTTGCCTGCCATTTTAGATATGGAAGATGTCCCAAACGCAGAGCAAATTCAATATGGTTCAGACAATGTCTTCAAGCACATTCAGTTTGCAAAAGGCAATGTGGATGAAGTTTGGGGCAAGGCTCCTGTGCTGCTGTCTGGAAAATACGAAACAGGCGCGCAGGAACATTTATACATTGAGCCACAAGGTGTTGTAGCTTGTGCTTCTCGAGAGAATGGCGTTACAGTATGGGGTTCACTGCAATGCCCGTATTATATGCATAAAGGACTTACAGTTTTATTTGGATTGCCTGAAAACAAAGTGCGTGTCGTTTTTTGTATGACAGGCGGCGGTTTTGGCGGTAAAGAAGAATTTCCCACAAATTTAGCAGGCCATGCAGCGCTTCTTTCTTGGAAAGCAGGTGGTAAGCCAGTCAAAATGATTTATTCACGAGAAGAAGATATGCTCGCTACCACCAAACGGCACCCATCTCGGACTTATATTCGCTCTGCTTTTGCCAAAGATGGTCAACTATTGGCTTTGGATATCAAAGTCTTCATGGATGGTGGGGCGTATGTAACACTTTCGCCTGTCGTGCTTTCTAGGGGAGTCTTGCATTCGTTCGGCCCTTATGTTTGCCCGAATGTTCGAGTAGAAGGCAAAGCAATGTTCACCAACTCCAATCCTTATGGCGCATTCCGTGGGTTTGGAGCACCACAAACTGTATTTGCCTTAGAGAGGCATTTGGATGAAGCCGCTTATTTGCTCAAATTATCTCCTGTAGAATTGCGCAGAAAAAACTTTCTGCATCAAGGTGACACAATGGCCACAAGCCAGCTCATTCGTGAATCATTGAATTTAGAGCAAATCCTTGACAAAGCATTGGTAGAATCCCACTACACAGAAAAATGCCAAGCTTACGCAGACTTCAATCGTAAAAACAGCAAGCGCAAGAAAGGGATTGGGGTAAGCATGTTTTTCCACGGGTCTGGATTTACAGGCAGCGGCGAGGTCATGCTCGCATCCAAAGCCGGAATTCGTGCGCGCCTAGATGGCTGTGTCGAAGTCTTGACTGCGCAGACAGAGATGGGGCAGGGTGCATTCACCACATTAGCCCAAATTGTGGCCGAAGCACTCCACCTGCCTTTGGAAAAAATCGTGGTGGTCAATCCAGATACCAATCTTGTCCCCAATAGCGGGCCTACGGTGGCTTCACGTACCTGTATGATTATTGGCGGATTGCTGCAAAGAGCGGCCCAAGATATGGTGAGCTTGTTGCATGAATTTGCTGGCTTACCAATGGAATATACCCCAGATGATTTTGCAACTGCGGTGCAGAAATATACGCAGGAAAAGGCAGAGCTAAGCATTTTTCATCAATACCAACATCCACCTGAAATTCAATGGGATGACAAAACTTATACAGGTTCTGCTTATGCTGCTTATGCATGGGCCGCGTATGTAGCGGATTTGGAAGTTGACTTAGTCACATACCAGGCTGAAGTTAAAGATTTTGTAGCAGTCCAGGACATTGGAAAGGCCATCCATCCTGTGATTGCGGCAGGGCAAATTGAAGGGGGAGTTGCTCAAGGTATTGGCTGGGCATTATTTGAAAATGTTAGTTTAGAGCAAGGAGTGATGAAAAATCATCAATTTAGCAACTATATTATTCCAACAACTGTGGATGTGCCTTCTATTCGTGTGTTTTTTGTTGAAAATCCTTATGCCAATGGCCCATTTGGAGCCAAAGGCTTAGGTGAATTGCCCATGGATGGCCCAGCACCTGCAGTTGCTAGCGCAGTAGCATTTGCCCTAGAGAGGCCTTATGTCCGAGCCATTCCACTATTGCCAGAGCGAATCATGAATTTGGTAGAAGGTTGAGGCATTTTGGAATGAAGATTGAGCTACGCAACCTAGCTTTGGGCTATGAATCTGGACATTGGATCATTCATCCCATGAACATGACAATCCAGCAAGGAGAACGAATTGGGGTGATTGGCGAATCTGGGGCAGGTAAATCCACTTGGGTAAAAGGAATATTTCATAATATGGTAGAGCCGCTATTTGCCCAAGGAGAGATATTGACTCAAAATTCACATGCCCCAGATTTTTGTTTTTTACGCATGTCTAAGACACGGCCTTGTTGGAATTATGCTGCAATCCAAAACTTATGGGGAAAGAAGATAAGCTGTATATCCCAAGAACCAATTCTGAGTCTGTCTCCAGACTATCCTATCAGGGAGCAGCTTGAAGATGTTCTAAAACTGCATGGTTATCGTCCGCAGCAAATTCAGAACTTGCAGCAACAATTGCTCGATATGGCAATTTTCCCAAAACATAGAGATCAATCAGTGCCACAGGAGCTCAGTGGCGGAGAAAATCAGCGCGCGGCTTTAGCATTGGCCATGGCTGCTACACCGGAAATTTTAATTGCAGATGAACCTACCACAGGCTTAGATATTCTTGTGGAGAAGCATATTATCTTGACGTTGCAACAAATTTTGCAGCAACATTGCAACATGACATTGATTTTGGTCACCCATAGCTTAGGTGTGCTGAATCAACTCATTGCCCCACCTGGCAAAATTGTCGTTTTCTACCAAGGCCATACGTTAGAACAATTTTGTGTGATGAAAACCCATGGTTTAGATCAATATATCTACGCGCATCATCCTTATACAGTACAGCTTTGGCAAGATTTTTACTACAATGAAGATGACTCAATCTGGAATAAATACTTAGAGCTTCCTTTACGTCCACAATCCAATGAATTGTCCAAAGATTTGCAACCAGAAAATATTGGATGTCCGTATGTGTCGCATTGCCATTTATATAAAAAGTTATGCCAAACTATTCACCCAACGTTCAACGCAATTGCCAATCTATGTATTACTAGATTTCCTGATTTGACTGCATGCCAAGGTTTATTTCAAGAACAAACAATAGCATGCCATTTTTTAGCGCAAGTTACAATGGCTGAAATGCCTAGCATATTAGAAAACAAGCCTACAGAAATAACCCAGTCACCAAATCAAGCAGCAAAGCCTTGTGCGAATCCACAAAACTCTGGCGATGCAGACATCAAGTCCAGTTGTATTGCTCAGATCCAGCATCTGAGCACTGGCTATGCTGATAAAGTAATTATTCCAGATTGGTCGTATGAGTTGCATCAAGGTGACCATCTTGGAATTTTAGGCCAAACAGGTTCAGGTAAAAGCACTTTAATCAAAGCATTGTCTGGCCTTTTGAGCCCTAACCAATGGAGAACAGGGCAAATCCGACGTTGGTGTCAAGGAACATACCAAACAATGGAAGAACTAGCGGCGGTTGAAATGCCTAGATACCACAATTTGAACCAAATGGTTTGGCAACATCCTTCCGATGTTTTCATCCCTGATGAAACAGTTGGGATGATTTTGGTGGATGCAGCAAAAGTTTGGTCTAAGCTATGGAGCCCCAAAGAAAGCAAAATTCAAATATACGAACGCATACAGCAAGTGCTTCAAGACCTTATTTTGCCTGGCCAAGAAAAGTTCTTGAAACAATACCCACAACATCTGAGCGGCGGGCAGCGCAAAAGACTTTTGCTAGCCAGCGTACTTCTTGCTTGTGGATATCCCCATCCAACGCCGCCAGAATATCCCAGAATTCTTTATATGGATGAGCCACTGCGTGGAATAGATGTGGTGAATAAAAAAAATGTAATGAATATGTTGCTCAAGGCAGCCCAAATACTCAATGCTACCTTTGTCCTAATCACACATGATCTAGGACTTGCAGAATACTTTTGTAGCAAAGTGATGTTCCTATACCAGGGAGAAGTTGTGGATCAAGGGTTGACCCACGATATCCTAGCTCATGAAGGGCAATGGAAGGCACTCCATCCATATACGCAAGAATTGTTGAATGCAATGCCTCACAATCGGCAGCTAATGCAAGGAAATTAAAATTGCCAAAAGAAAAAGATAAAGCTGAGCGCAATCATGGTCAAAGCCATGAAAATAAAAAAAATCAATAATAAAACATTTTTCATTTTATCGAAAGACGTGTCATCTATTTTTTTTATTTTTTTTCCTTGCTGAGAATTATGAATCATGGTTTCTTCAAATTCTTGATAAACCTCATTTAAGACTTTATCTGCATCATCTGCATCATCTGCTTCCTCGGCTAATTCTTGAGGCTTTGGCAAAGCGATTGGCTCTGGGGAACGGATTTTCGATTTTCCAGATGTTGCATCCTGAGTATCGTTAGGTGAGCATATAGGATACATACGGGTAATCCGAATTTCGCGCATGGCATCCATGGCTTCTTCAGAAATATCCTGATCTTCTAGGATTTCGCTCACAGTCGTATTTTTCTGAAATCGGAGTGTGGTTTCGCCGATTGTGAATTCTGTGCCAGGAACGATTTTTTCACGGCTAATCCGTTTGCCACGAATCTGCACTCCATTTCGACTTCTTAAATCTGTCAACCACCATTCACCTTGAACTAACTCCAATCGGGCATGAGCACGAGAAATTAAAGCATCATTGCGAATGGAAAAATCTGCCTCTCGTCCAATCACAATCTGCCGATCTCCACGGAAATGGTATTCTAATGGCCGATTGCCTTGTGGACTAGCAATGACCTTGAGTGTATACCCATGATCACCAGGCTGCGCATCCGAACGGAGCGCTTCATCCAATTCCAACAGAGCACTGAATGATGCAGATTCTTGCGCCGTTTCTTTGGGCCGCTCTTCAGATAAGTGAAAACTTTCTTCAATGATTTCTGAAAATTCTGCTTCCTCCCTTTCCTCATCTAAAACATGACTGGGCTCAGCAGCCATCTTGGGTGCTTGAGCTTCGTTTTTGACTTGAGGAGGGGTCGAGCTGGCTACAGTTGGAGCAACATCTTGGACATCTTCAATGATTAAATCTGCGGAAGAATCGTCTTCTTGTGGCATGGTACTGGATTCTTCCATCATATCTTCTGGATTTGTAACTTCAGCATAGCGATTTTGCCATCCTGATGCTTCTTCACTTTCATGCGGGCTGCTGGCTAAATGTTGATCTGATAATTTAGCGAGCAGTTGCTCAGGGCTAGGCCGATCTTTTTTGTCAAAACTAAGCATTTTTGCGATGAGCTGGCATAATTCAGGCGAAAAATGAGCAGATTTTTTTTGGATATCTTCCGGGGAAATGCTGCGTCCAGACTTTAAAAAATCTACATATTGCCGCGCATGGTTAAAATTAAAAGGCGGCTCGCCGATTAGCATATTGTAGAATATGGCACCCAAAGAAAAAACATCTGCCAAGATATCTGCTTGGGTCGGATTATCAATCTGTTCCGGAGCTGTAAATTTGGGAATGACCATCTGAGCGCCTGGAATGGTCACATTGTGTTCTTGTGATTTCAAAAGAAAAAAGCCTGTTAGTCGCAGCCGTTGGCTTGAATCCAAAAGTACATTTTCAGGTGTCAAATTTCTACAGCAATATTGTCGGCTTTGCAGCACTAAAAGATTCTGAGCCAAAGAACGTACTAAATAAATCGCCTCGCTTGGTTCCAAAATACCTTTGCAAGCCGTATAATTTTCGAGAGATTCGCCGGGAAAATATTGCATCACCACATAAGCAAGTGGAAATTCTTTACGATACACAATTTCATCAATACTCAAAAACATATTGGGCGGCAAAGCACAATATTTGCGGGCTGCATTGATGAATCTCAATATGACACCACGAATTTTGCCATACGAAGGCCGCAGTACTTTAATGACGTTTTGTCCATTGGGTTTGAAAATAAGGGAGGATTTCCCTTCTTGAACCCTGTGTAGGGGGCCATACTGAATCTCCAAGTATTTTTGCATTTTCGTCGGAATAGGTTCGGATTCTGGCAAAATTTCGGCACGAATGATGTTCTTTTGGATGATGAATTTCCAACGAAAAGACCGGGCTTCACCAGGAAATATCTGAAAAGACGTATGTTGTCCAGGCAATAGCTCAATTTTTTGGTCATTATAAATCATCTGCACAGCACCTGATGCTGCAATCGTCAATGTATGATTGGCAATGGTGCAATGAATATGATGCGGTAGCATATCTCTGCAAATCACACTGTCTTCATTAGAACTGCCGATCGAAAAATGGTTTTCGAGTTCTATGAAAACAAAATGCACCATACTGGCAAACGCTTCTGAAGTTAAATCGTATGCTGTCCCTGGCCGAGTGATATGTAAATTACAACGTAAAAATTCCATCCTATGATCCTATGCCAAATCTATTGAACGTAAAAGTTCCATGCATGATGAAACTATCTTAGCACATTTTTTGGCCTATTGTCAAATTGTATTTCCCATTTTTGAAAATCAAATGTTGAAAATACTCCCAAATAAGCTCCTATGTCAACTAGATGAACTTTAGAGGAAAAAATATGAAAGCAGGGACCAAAACAGGGCTTAAGCATTTGAAACAGTATCTTCAAGCAAATCCAACCAATTTTGCCCAAATGGATTTAGATAGTTTTCGGGTTTGGTTATTGCAGCAAATAGCTGCAAAAGAAAATGATCCAATTTTTGTTCTTCGATGTAAGATTCGTGATTTGCAAAAGGCCAATTGGGAAACCTGGAGGCAATTGCAGCATCAATTGAATGAAACAGAATATCATTGGCTAAACTGCTCTAATTATCAAAGAATAAAAAACTTAGAGCATCGTATTATAGGATTGCAAAAAGCAGTTGCTGGCTTGCAACAAGCTGTGTTAAATTGTCCAGACCATAAAAAAGAAGATATGGTTTTGAAACTTGGCAATTATGAACGCGAGCTATCTGCTTGCTCTATGGAGCAACAAACCTTGATTCGAAATACACCTGAGCAACAAACATGGCTTCAAGCACAAAAAGAATTCGAGGCGTTTGGACAACATATTGGCATTCCTGCCCTAGAGGCTCAATTGCAGCAACTCAATCAGCAACAAGGGCAAAATGCTACTGAAGCAGGTTCTAAATTTGAGAAAACCGTAGCTGAAATTGTAGAAAAATATATTGTAAAATTAGTTCATCCCAATTCAGCATATCCAGTGAATATTCTTTCCCAAGTCACACTGGGTTGCGCAAGGTCGGAGTTGGATTATGTCATTGTGCAAGCACCTAAAGAAGAAGAACCTGTGCAAATTTTAGCAATAGTCGAGGTTAAACGAAATCCCAATGATATTGCTGGCGGTTTTTTCATACGCCAGGAAAATCTTGCTTGGTTCACAAGAGATTCTCAAGGCTATGATCCACAGCAATATAGAACTAGAGAATTTTTAGATGGCCATTTTGATCGGCCTGCGTATCATCACCAGAATCGCCAAAGCTTTATGTTCACTGCCGAATCATTTCAAAATTTTACTCGTTCGAAAAATCAATATTTTATGGACCGGTTGTTTTTTATCACACAACAACGTAGGCTCTATGGTCTCAACAGTGATGAGTATAGCAGATTGATGTATCGAGTTTCGAGTGATATTTTTTTTGATATTGATAATTCTATATGTCTGAGCCAGTTATTTGATTGGACCCAAAATATGCGTGCTCCATTGCAGAGTATTCATGTTTTGGAGATGTTTGCACGGCAACTTTTTGCTAAGCAAATTTTCTTGATTGAAAGAGGATAATATGCAACCATTAGAAGAAATTCGTGTAGTTGATTTAAGTCGTGCCTTAGCAGGACCTTATTGTAGTATGATATTAGGAGATTTAGGAGCAGAAGTGATTAAAATAGAGCCCTTGACTGGCGATGAAACAAGAGGCTGGGGGCCGCCATTTTTGCCCAATACCCAAGATAGTGCCTATTATGCAGCCTTAAACCGCAACAAAAAAAGCATGACCCTTGACCTTAAGCAAGAATCAGCCAAGAGAATTTTAAGCAAGCTTATCCAGCAAAGCGATATACTTGTCCAAAATTTTCGGGTTGGCACTATGGAAAAGCTTGGCTTTGGATATGATGTTGTCCATCAGCAAAACCCCAAGTTGGTGTATTGTTCCATCAGTGGATTTGGCAGCACAGGGCCATACAGCCAGCGTGGAGGTTATGATATCATTGTCCAAGGCATGGGCGGCTTAATGAGCATCACAGGAGAGCCACAAGGCCAGCCTATGCGTGTGGGTGTTCCTATTGTGGATTTGATCACAGGTATGTTTGCTGTGCAAGCTATTTTAGCTGCTCTGGTCGTAAGATCGAGAACAGGGCAAGGCCAATTAGTCGAAACATCTCTTTTGGAATCCCAGATTGCATGTTTGGCCAATGTAGGCAGCAATTATCTCATTTCAGGCATATTGCCAAAACGGTTAGGCAATATGCATCCAAATATAACTCCATATCAACCTTATGCAACTTTAGATGGATATGTAACAGTTGCTGTTGGCAATGATAAACTTTGGCAAAATTTTGCCAATATCATAGGAAAGGCAGAACTTCTCACTGATCCTAGATTTAGCACCAATGCACTCAGGAATCAAAATCGAGAGGAATTGAACCAAATCCTCAATCCTATCTTTTTGAAAAAAACCTCTGAAGAATGGACCAATTTGTTGTTAGCCAATGAAATTCCAGCAGGACCAATTTTAACATTGGACAAAGTGTTTGCAGATCCACAGGTACAAGCAAGAAACATGGTCGTTGAAATAGAACACCCTAAAGCTGGACTGATGCGTATGGCCAATATGCCCATCCAATTTTCAGAAACACCAGGCCAAATTAAGTTACCACCGCCAGTGTTAGGAGAACATACGGAGACAATTTTGCTAAATTTAGGATACACGATGTCCGAAATCGCTGAATTGCATCATACCAAGGCAATTTAGCGAGAACTATGGATTGGGCATTGAGGCTCAATCCTCAATCCATAGTTCTCATTAACTTCTATTTCCAAAGGAGGTTATGGTGTTTTATGTATTATCAATCTTGGTGCTGGCTCTGTTATTCCTTTTAATAGCGTTAGTGATCAAAAGTCAACAAAAGCTCTATACCACATTGCTCAAGCTGCATCAAAATTGGGAAAAACATGGTCATCAACTTGCCCCACTTCACAATGATTTAGAAAATTTGCACTTGAAAATGAAGGAGCTGGAACATCGCGAGGAAAATCGCCATACTAGACTGCAACAATTAAGCAATCTGTATCTTCAAATACGCAGGCAGATTGCGGAAATACATATTGCTTTAACAGAAAGCAATAAAGTGATGCCCCAGCAAATTCAATCAATGGCTGCCAGCATAGACCAAAAACTGCAATGCTTGACACAAGAACTTTCTCTCCAAGAAGCGGCCAGCAATCAGGCCATGAGTCAAAAAATAGGCAGCTTAGTGCAATATTATGATCAACTTCAAGAAGTGGTACGAAGAGAAGTAAGCATAAATAGTACGCAGCTTGCTCCATTGCTGGAGCATATTGCCCAACATATCGAACAACTCCATGCTCAATACCAACATCTTCAAGATATGATCACTCTTTTACCTCAGCAGGGCAACCTGCTATTTCAGCAAACACTCCAAGAAATCCTAAAGCTGCAAAAAGACCGAGATAGTTTTTCTCAGACCATCACCCAGCTCATCGCTGACTTGCAGCCTTTATTACAAGAATCTCATTCTTGGGCCATTGAACCTTTAGCGCACCGCAAGGATCTTGAAAAAAAGAAAGTGGCTGTGTTTGCTGATTTTGAAAATTTTTTTATTTCACTTTGGGATAAAGATTTAGAAATTTTTGATTACGATTTATTCAAAAATTCATTGATTGATCCAGAAGGTCAAAATCTGGGTATTTGCGATCGGATTGTTTTTTTTACCAATAAATCACGCTGGCAACGCAAAGAATTTTACGATAAAAAAAAGAACATTAGCCAAAAAGAAGCTACCTTGATTAAAGAAAACCTCAAAAGCCATGGGTGCAGAATCATTGAATCCGATAGCAATATTGATGTTCCACTCTCACTTTTGGCCATTACCACAGGCCAAAAAGGAGAGGTAGAAGAATTTGTTTTGGTTGCAAATGATGGAACTTATGCTGGGTTGCTTAAAGAATTGAGCAATCTTGGTTGCATCGTTAGCGGTATTTTATTAGGCGAAGCATCGGGTGATTTGATTGCTTGTTATAAAAAATTAGGATATAAAAGATACCATCTCAAAACCATAGAAGATTTGGCGCGATTTGGCATTCGCTGTAAATATGGCAATTCAACTGATCCTGCAGAAATACGCCCAAGCTACGAAAGCGTTACAACCCAGATTGCAACATTGCTTTCTTTGATTCGCAAACAAAGAATGCAATTTTTAGGCCATCCTCTCCAAGATCAAGTTTTGCGTGCAATTCATGAGCAATTGATGCTTTTTGCGAAACTTACCCGGCAAGAACTGTTGGAAAACCTTCAGAAAAAATTGCAAAACTTTCTAAGCCGCGGGAGTCTCACAAAGACAAAAATCAATAATATCCTCAATATTCTTTGGAAATCTCCATCTTTGGAGATCGAAAAACATGTCGAAGAGGCAAGCACACTCATTCGACTGAACTCTGACTATCGAGAATACGATAGATTTCGATCTGCTCATGACCAGGTACTCTTGCAAATTGCATCAGAGGCTGATCTAAACTTATCCCTGGCAGAATGGAGCCAATTTTTATACAACAGTTCAACTCCACCTCCAGAACTTGAGGAAAATCTTCAGAAATTTCAGACTATAGGAGGATTCAACTCAGTAGATACTCCGGCGTATATTCCTTTAGATGGCACATCGTCAGAAGCTAATATTCCTGACAATAAAGACTCACACTCTTTGGAAGAGCCATTCCCAGAATTTGATTCTTCTATGAATTTGAGTGTTATCTCAGGCATTTCTGAAGAATTATCCAAGCAGATTTTAGCCTGTATCCGCAAGCACAAAATGCAATTTTTGGGGTCTGGTTTGCAAGATCAAATGTTACGCATAATTCATGAATTTTTGCGCGAACATGCTCCAATTTTGCGCAGCAATCTTTTAGAAGCTCTGTACCATCATTTATTTCAATGGGTACAAACCAATGAGCTAAGCAAAACTAAAATTGCTGGTTTAGTGGCCATTTTTCGAAAAAGTCATACGTTGCAGACTACCAAAGACAATGAGGTCGCTTATGTGATCTTGGCTCAGCCATATCAAAACTATAGCGAATTTCGTAAAGCTCATGATGGTGTGTTTGTGCGTGCTGCATTAGAAGAAGGGCTTAGCATGCAGCCTTATGAATGGTCACAATTGCTATATGGCAATCCAGAGCACGCCCAGTATTTTGCTGAAATCATTCTTCAACAAAAATCGCTTTTATCAGAACATCAAGAAGAACCAGGATCGGATAATTGATCTTAGCGCAAAAAGGCAAGCTCCATGGAGCTTGCCTTTTTGCGTGTAATACTTATGTCTATAGGATACATGAAGCTATGACATCATCAAAGTCTATGATTTGCATCTTAATATATTTTCTAAGCCTGTCTTAGCCTCGTCGGAGCTAGCCTGCAAGGTTTGGCGGTCTTGGGCATCCACAGCAATTTGATAGTAGATTCGGGTTCGATTGCCAGGCAATTGAATAAAGGCAATGTAAACTTCCAAATGGATAAAGTTATCCCCTACCCATCCACTTTTCGTATCTTTCATAAGGTATTTTTTTACTTCCCACAATTGGGTCAAGCTGCCTAAATCTCGAGCAATATGGCTCAGTCCAATGGTGCGAGGATCAACTTCCAGCTTTTGGTGTTCTTCTTGTAGCCGGAATAACTCTCCTGCCAGCCAATGGGTAAATACCAATTGAATCACACTGCGCTTTTTGCCAATCAAAACATTGATCTTGCGGTCGAAGTGATCGTCTTCCAAACGCTCGGTGTTTTGCATATAAAGATCATGGTAATATTCATAATCACCGGCAACATCTTGCACAGCATACGCTGAAAATGGTGGATGTTCATTAGCAACTCCTGGAGTAGGGGCTACCACGATTTTAGGAAAAGGTTGCCCAAAGGCAATTGGTATCACCAAAAAAAATACAATCATTTTCCACATTGTCAAATCCTCCTATACAGTGGATTTTTGGAAATTCTAACTTGTTGTACTAGAATATACTAAAAAAAGATACTTAATCTGTATCAATCAAAAAAAATTCGCTCGG
>JAKLHB010000169.1 GCA_022710345.1 Planctomycetota bacterium | reverse complement strand
AAATCTCCAGAAGCAGTGGAGCCGCTCATTGCAAAACTCAATGATCTTGCTCCAGAAGTCGTGATTGCAGCCGCAACAGCCTTAGGGCAAATCCAGGCGCAAAAAGCAGTGCAACCGCTCACTTCCAAGCTTTATCATTTTGATAAAGAGATTCGTCAGGCAGCAGCAAAAGCATTGGGGGAGATTATACCAGATAGGGCACTATTCTATGCCCATCTTGCCAATCTCAACGATCCTGATCAAGCTGTTCGCCAAGCTTCGGCAAAGGCATTGGGACAAATTGCGCCAAGCAAAGCATCATTATATTTCAATATTGCCAGACTTTTTGATTCTGATCGAGCTGTCCGCCAAGCAGCAGCAGAGACACTTGGGCAAATCAAATCATTGGAAGCTGTCCAGCCGCTTATTGCCAAACTGAGCGATCCTGATCAACCTGTTCGTCAAGCTATTGTAAAAGCTTTGGGCAAAATCAAACCAGAGAACGCCGCGATGCTGAAAGATTTTGAACAAGATTTCAAAGGTCGTCATATTCTGGACTTGCTCAATGACAAAAAAATCGAAGCTAAATTGAGCACTCGTTCTCTCCACCGCATCGAGTGTAGCATCAGGAGGCTTGTCTGGTATCCGCTCAAAGTGGAAATTCCAGTTGCTACATTTTTTTTACCACAAGATAGTTCTTTCTGCAGTATGGTCAGCACAAAGGCAACATCCATCGTCTTAGATAAAGATGGTTGGTTGGATGTTCCCATTGCTGTTGTGTGTGTAAATATTCCCCGATATATGCCTTGGAGAATGGAAACTTTTAAGATTTTGCCCTCTTCCTCTTATAGCAATGTTGACGATCTTGTCAAGCTCCTACAATCCTTGAAAGCGGATTATTCCTTTCCAGTGCAGCAAGCTGCTGTATGGATCATCACACATGATGCCAGGTATAAAACTTTAGGAGCTTTGGTTGAAACTACCTACTATCGTTCAGGAACTTCCAGTTCGAGTGAAAGCAGACGTGAGATATGCGAGCATGAAGCCGCGCAAGCCATGCAGATATGCGACATGGCCGGTATAGACATCACTGGCCAAGCAATATGGGAAGATCGGGAGACCATCCTGCAAGGACTTCAAGACGGGGAATTAAAAACCTGGTTGAAAAGCAAAAAATAGAAGGCCTGGCATGAAGGCCAGCTTTTGGCCGTAAAATCCTACTTGTATTCTGAAGGAATTTTTTTAAGCAGGTAGGATGTTAGTCATGGAAGGCTCTCGCCCCCATGCTAACCCAAAACGTACAGGCCACTTTCATGGCATAGGGTGCGTGCTGGGAAGGATTATGAAATCATAATGCTAGCGGCTACACAAATAGATCATCTCCAGTTATTTCATTTTCAAGAGCCAGTTTTCTGCCATAAATCTGCGGTGGAATTCTTGGAATGCTAAGGCCCGGTGGCTGATTGAGTTTTTGAGTTGGTCAGGGAGTTCAGCAAAAGCCTGATGCATACCTTGGACCTCAAATAAACAATCATAACCAAAGCCTCTGGTCCCTTGGCGTTCAAATAGAATGGTTCCATGGCATACGCCGCGGCAGATCATCCAGACCTGGTCTTGATATACCCAGGCCACTGTGCAGACAAATTGCGCAGTGCGTTTTTCCTTAGGTAAATCTTTGAGAAGACGTAGCAATTTTTCATTGTTGGCAGGATAGCGGCCTTCGCCTGTCACACCAGCAAATCGGGCAGAATGTAGCCCAGGCGCGCCTTGCAAAGCATCTACCTCTAGGCCAGTGTCATCTCCAAGGCACGAAAGGCCAGTAGCCAGGGAAGCATATTTTGCCTTAATAATGGCGTTTTCTTCATAAGAATTTCCGTTTTCTTCGGCTTCTTTTACATTTGGGAATTCATCCATGCTGCATAACTCCACAGGAAAGCCCTGTAAAATAGCACGGATTTCTTGCAATTTATGTTGATTGTGGGTTGCAATGAGAATTTTCTTAGACATAATCGTGCTTTCTAGGATTCTCAGGAAAAATGATTTGTTGAACTGAAAAGATTTTGCTATGCCATCAAATATGGCAATCGTAGGCTTGTAAAGTTATATCACGGATATTTTTGGATACAAGGGGAAATGTGCTTAAAATATGAGCAAATTCTTTTTGGGTGATGCCATAGAGTTTAGCAATTAGGCTATCTAGCCCTGCTCGAGTTTGAAGCCGGATAGATGGATCAAGGACTCCAGGCAATGTTGTAAAGCCAAGTTGGTTGGCTAAAGGTATATATTCTGGGCTGGTGCAGATTAGACTTGCGCAGCGTTCTACAATCGCCTTGAAGATTGGGTCTTGGGGCATGAGTCTGGGGATTGGGAGTTGATAGAGATAAAAAAAATTAATGTTGCAGGTTACTTTTTGGCGTAAGAAATAATCCAGCACAAAACTATTGAAGATGGCACAAAGAAACAATTGATGTTGGGCTTGGATTCTAGGCTGGCCGGATGAATCAAAGATTTGCAACACAGGGATATTATTCCCACAAAAGGTATGGTGGGGGACAATGGTGGAAATCAGGGTGCGTTCATTGGTATTGGAAGCCACATTGCGAAATCCCAGACGATAGGTTTGGTAATTCATGATTTTGCCTTGATCTGTTGCGCGTCCTAACATTCTTGCTCTGCCTTGCTTTTCATCAATCCAATAACGTGGTAGAGCTAAATTGTGCTGGAATTGCCAAATCATCTTACCTTCATACAATGGAAGAAGGGATAATTGTGGCATAGTCTGAAACAGGTCGCTGTCATTGGTCATGTCCAATTCTCGTATGAATTGAACATTCCAAGGCCGAGTCATGCTTTCTGGGCAAGGCTGGAACAGATCACTATCATGAGTCATATGCAATTCTGCTGTGAATTGCACATTCCAAGAACTAGGCAATGTTTGGCCAAGCAATGGAAATTGCAGCATTTTTTCAGCAATAGCCACATCCAAGGAATTTCTGAATTCCATCAGGGATAAGGAGCCTGGTGCCATTTTTTGAATTAAATCTACGGTTAACCAGATTGCGTCCTGGCAAGGAAATAGAGAAAGATCCGATAGATCATAGCGCATGAACGATACTGGAAACTTTTGGGTGGGCTTGCCTTTGGTGAATGTCAAAAGCCCAAATTTAAATCTGCTATCCACGTTTTCAAATATCTTGCCTGTTTTGGTAAATGTCAGAAGCCCAAATTTAAAGCTTTTGTGCACATTTTCAAAGATTCCTCTGCGGTTTTCAAATCCGACCAATCCTGTGATCTGCGTTTGTTCAAATAGCATTCGCCGAAGTCCCAGGCAACCTAAGTCTGTGTAGATGCCACTAGGGATGATGATGCCACATTGGCCGCCTGGCTGTAAGAGATGAAAGCACCGTTCTAGGAAAACTTTGTATAAATTGACATCTGAACCAGTTTTCTTGCCATGTATTTTGCTGTTTTGATATTGATATTGAGGGGAACGTCGAAAATATAAGCTGACGTATGGAAACTTGCTGCAATATTCGAGCCATGCAGCCCGAATCTCTGGATTTTGCAATGCCCTGGCTTGGTGTTTATCAAACTCAAGGACTGTCATTTTATTTTTATGCACAACATCAGAATATTTTGCAAAGAATTCTTTGGATTGTGGTTTCCAAATTTCCCAAGGTGGGTTGGTGATGATCACTGCAAATCCTGGTCGAGGTATGGCCCCAGAGTTTGTGTCCCCATCAGATGTGCCCAGAATTTCAGAAAATTCATAAGCCCAATGAAATGGCTGAAGATGGGCGATTTGTTGTAAATCCAGAGTTTTTTTCTGCGGTTTGCCCATTTTCTGAGCCTGGCTGTCCCATGTAGCTTCCTCAAACTGAATCTTACATTGCATGAATTCATTCAGCAAAACTTCATCCAAATAAGGCCCTGCAGTCTCTTTGATTTTGGTAATTTGCTGATGCAAGGCAAGCAATTCTTCTGAACTATGGTTTTCCTGACGGTATGATGCAATCAGACCTTGCTTTTGTCGAACTAAATCTTGGTATATGTTATACGAAAGGATTTCTGAGTTTGTAGTCTGCGGCTGAGTGTGTTTATTTTTCTTTTCCTGGTTTTTGGGTTCACAGTTAGAACGCACTTGCTCTGTGCCTAAGAAAGTAATTCCAACCAATGCATTACCAGTCATAATATTAAAATCAAGGATTGGCAATAGCTTTGTAATTGAGCAGGGTTTTTCAGAGAGTTGGTCTAAAGCTAAACATAGCCGCAAACGAGTGACCTCAACTGCCTCACTCATGATGTCCACGCCAAATAAATTTCGTAGTAGAATTTGTTTACCTAAACTATACCGCAGGTCAGGGTGAGTGGCTTTCCATTCCTTGATGGATTGGCGATCTATTGAGGTTCCGTATGTTTGGATTTGCTGCAGGACAAGCATGTATCGGTGGAGCAAACATTGCAAGGCTGCAGATAAAAATGCGCCTGCTCCGCATGCTGGATCCAGGATAGTTAAATTGGGCAAGATATGATGCCAGAGCTGGTGCAATAGCACTGGGTCATGTTCTTGCAATGCATTCTCTAGCATGGTGCTTGGATGAAAAAAAGCTTGCTCGCCAAATTTTGAAATAGCCAACAAGTTCAAGGACACGGCTTTACCCAAAATCGCAGCATCTATAGCTCTGGCGCATAGATATTGCGTCAGCTCAGCCCTGGTATAATATGCACCAAATTCTTTTTGATTGATATATTTATCAAAAATCGCTGCTATAGATGCAGGAACAATTTCTTGCTCCCCAGCAAGCGCTTGCATCAATTCTGCATATTTTTTGGAAAACATTTTCAGTTCTCAGCAGAGTTTGCTTTGATTGCCGACACAATCAGCCTTGATTCGCTGCAGAGAACGCGAATGAAGGCTGCTTTCTTTGCGTTCTCTGTGTCCTGGCAATGGGCTTTCATTCTTGATACAACGATTCAAGGAGGTCTTTATAACGTTCGCTCACGAATTTGCGTTTGACTTTCCCTGTGGGTGTAATTTCATCCCCTTCTACGGAAAAATCATGGTCTAAAACAGCGTAATGTTTGATTTGTTCTGTGGTGGAAACTTTGGTATTGACTTCAGCGATTACATTGGTCACTAGGTTTTGAATTTTGCTGTGTTGTGTAAGTTGGGCATAGCTAGCATACGTGATCTGGTGCACTCGGGCGTATTCCATAAGCTCTAAAGGATTCAAGGTGATGAGTGCAACAAGGTATTTTTTATAATCTCCATAAACCATCACGTTGCTGATTAAATGATTTCGTTTGACAAGGTTTTCGATGTATAAGGGAGCAATTTTTTTGCCTGTGGAGGTTTTGATGAATTCCTTTTTCCGGCCTGTGATAAACAAAAAGCCGTCTTCATCTATGCGGCCAATGTCACCTGTATGCAGCCATCCTTGCTCATCTATCATTTCTTTGGTGGCTTCTGGATCTTTGTAATAGCCGCTGAACATCTGCGGTCCAAAGAGCAAAATTTCTCCATCTTCAGCAATCCGGATTTGGCATCCAGACATGGGTTTGCCAACAGAGTTCACTTTGTGGTGTTGTGGGGTATTGAATACGCAGCATATAAATTCAGTCAGGCCATAAGCCTCCAGAATGGTGAGGTTGCCCGCGTATTCAAACATATCTAAAACTTCTTTGGGGATTGGAGCAGCGCCTGAGCTACAAACAATGATGCGGCTTCCAAAATTAGCCCGGACTTTGCTATAGACATTCTTCTCTGCCCATTCGTATTGTTCTTGTAAATCTTGGGGAACAGGCTCTTGATGATGTCGCAGGTCTTTTACTTTTTTGTTGATTTCCATGGCTTTTTGAAAGCTTGCTTTGTCATAGCCATTGCCAGTTTCCACATCATTCATAATTTTGGCATAGATTTTTTCGAAGAAACGCGGGACACCGCCAAAAGTTTGAGGGCTAACTTCTTGCAGGTAGAGAAATAGCTTGGAGAGGTCATCTACTAAATATGCAGGTATGCCAGAATAGAGGCGGTGATACATGCCACTGATTCGTTCAGCAACATGGCAAAAAGGCAAGAAAGAGAGCGAGACAAACAATTCATTGGCATGCTTTTGAAATAAGTCTGGTGGGAGTTCTTGGAATGTGCTGGTGGAGAAATGGTAGAGGGATTCGCTGCTTTTGAGGATATATCGGTGGCTTAAACATGCGCCTTTGGGGGCACCTGTAGTACCTGAAGTATACACAATCACTGCAATATCTTCCAACCCTGGCTGGTGGGCAATGTTCTGGTACTGTTGCCAGGCCTCCTGGCCGGGATTTTTGCCTAGATCAAGAAACTGATCCCATGCTAAAACTGTGGGATCTGTGATTTCCGTCGGCTTTTTCTTCACGATCACTGTCTTGACAGTCGGTATCTGATCCTGAATGGCATGAATCTTGGCCAATTGCTGTGGTGTATCCACGACCACAAATTTAGAACTCGAATGGTTCAGGATATAGGCGCATTGATCTGGAGAATTGGTTGGATAAATCCCGACAGAAATCCCGCCTGCTGCAATAGTTCCTAAATCTGCGATCGGCCAGATTAAATCATTCCCAGCCAAAATACTCACGCAATCGCCTTTTTGAAGACCATGCTGTAGCAATGCGATAGCAAATTGATCCACAGCAGCTTTGAGTTCCGTCCAGGTAATGCCTTGCCATTTGCCTTGGACTCGCTCAAAGTAACCTGGACGATCTGGGTATTGAGCTACAGTATGCTCCATCATTGCATAAATATTGGAAAAAGTTGTATACACTCAATCGCCTTTCAAAGCCAGGGGCAAAAGCCCCTGGTGATACCAGGAACTTTTTACCCGCATTTCACTCGTTCTACATACCTGCCTGTGCGTGTATCAATTTTTAAGATATCGCCTTCGTTGATGAAAAGTGGGACCTGCACCACTTTGCCAGTTTCCAAAGTAACAGGCTTTGTGCCACCTTGTACTGTGTCTCCTTTTACACCTGGCGATGCTTCTGTCACCTTGAGGTTGATGAAGTCAGGCAACGAAGCCTCGATCACCTCATTGTTGAAAAACGTAAAATACACGCTTTGTTCTTCTTTGAGGTATTCCAATAGACCTTCGATTTTGGTTTGATGCACTGGAGTCTGTTCATAATTGGCTGAATCCATAAAGTAGAACACGTCTTTGTCTCGATAAAGATAATGAAGTTCTTTCTTCTCCACAATGGCTTGTTCCAACGGCTCTTTAGCACGGAAGCTGTATTCAAACAGCGCATTGGTGATCATGTTTTTCAATTTGGTACGAACAAATGCGTGTCCTTTGCCTGGCTTGATATGCTGGGCATCTACGACTTCATGGATTACGCCATTGTAAATGATAGTCATCCCATTTCTGAGATCATTGCTTGTGATCATAAAAATCAGCGGCAAGGTTCTTTGTGAAAATAAGATAGCCGCTCTCCTTGTATTAAATAAACGCTCGATAAAAGATTTTTGGGATCCACTATATCAGTGGACAACTCTTTAACACCGGCTTGTGCCAATGCAGTGCTCCAGAAAACATCCAAAGACAATTTAGTTGCTTGCTGTGTTGCTTGCCGGCTAACCGACAGCGCCTGCTGCACTTAGCGGAATGGAGCAATGTTGTTTCCCAAAAAAAGTTATCATTCGAACAACAATTCCAATAAAAGTGAGTTGATGTTCCAATATTAGAATTGAAACTTCAATTTGTCAATTATTTTTTGTTAAATCCAGGGTTAAATCTTACTTTTCGCTTTGTAAAAAGTAGGGGCGACGGCGCATTTAGTAGAACTCTCATGCGCTGCAGTGCGCCGATGTAGTTTCTAAAGTCATTGCTTTTGAATTAGCAAATTAGAACTCTCGTATAAGATTGCACTGCAGCAAAGTTTTTTGCCGCGAAGCGGTTTGGGAATAAAGCCTGGGGTTTTTAACCCCAGGTTATGTCAGCTCTTATCGTGTCCTGACGGGACACAGGAAAACCTGGCATTCTATCAAAGCGAACTTTTATTTCCGAGCGAATTTTTTTTTATTTTTTTTGATTGATATAGATTAAGTATCTTTTTTTAGTATATTCTAGCACAACAAGTTAGAATTTTCGAAAATCCACATTTAGTCATTGCTTTTGAATTACCAAATGCCAGGAATAAGACGATATCTGACATTTTTCGTGTACTCAGAATATCCTGCAAGCCCTTTTATCAGAACACGTTCTTCATTTAAGATCCGATATCTTATGATAGGGATCACCAGCAGTGCGGAGATCATTGCCCAATACGATCCCAATGCCAAAGGGCCGACAATCGTCGTGATGATTACGCCAACATACATAGGATGCCGCACAATGGCATAAGGGCCGCTACTAATTACCTGTTGCCCTGGAACGACTTCAATAATGCGAGACGCATAGCGATTTTCTCGGAATGTAAGAAAAATGATTCCATAAGCAATCACTAAAATAATTTCGGCGCAAAGTATTACGACTGTATGAACTTGTGACCATCCAAACCTATGGTCAAAGCCTGGTATCAAGAAAGTGAATAGAAAATGAAACCATGAAATTTTGATGAGGAATTTTTGTTGCGGTTCCTGTTCTTTCATTTTCATCCGGCGCTGAAGCAATTCCACATCATTTTTGAACAAATAAACAAGAATGAAGGACATTGCACTCAAGGTAATTCCTAGATATACCCAGGCTTCCCAATATGCAAAAGTACCTGCTGGTAGGAAAAAAACAAGGCATGATCCCACAATAAAGATGAAGATGCGGATCAAAACTACTTTGATCAAGCCAGTTGAAGACGGTTGAATGTCTTGCATAAGATTCATCCAAGAACTGCTCTATGATGGAGGAGTTCTCTGCCTTTCTCAGGAGCAAAAGCCATCATTACTTTGGATTTTGGATATGCTGTTGAATTTCTGCAAAGTCTTGATCTGTAAGAATATATTCCTGACTGCAATACTGACAAACCATTTCCCTGTGATTTTGCTGCTGCATATCCTGGATTTCTTCCAAAGACAATGTTGCTAGAAATTGTTTAAATCGTTGGAGGGAACAACGACAATGAAAATCTAGTAAAGTATTATTTGTAAGTGTAAGTCCTGATGGCAAAATTTGTTGCAAAATTTGATCATTGGTACATGTTTGGAGTAGTTCTTCCAATGGATAAGCCTTGAGCGATTGGGCCAGTTGTTGGATTTCTTCTAGCTTTGTGCCTGGCATGGCTTGGAGCATCAGACCGCCTGACAATTTTAGACTGCCTGAACTGTCCCATTGTGTGACCATTTGCACTGCAGATGGAATTTGTTCAGAATGATTGAGATAATCCTCAAAGTCCTGGATTAAATCTCCTTGTTTCAAGTCAACCATCCCGACCGTTGGGTGTAATTGGCCGTAACAAATTTTTTCAATACGGAATGTGCCTTGGCCCAAAGAATTTTGGCATTCCTGGATATTGCCATCCGCTTGCATTCTTACATATCCACGCACTTCGCCCACTTGCATGGCTTCGGCAATGATGCGTTGGATTGGCCCATTGGCGCTTACGATCACCCCAATTCTCTCTTCTCCTTTGAGAAGCGAAGCCAACAATGAGCCAGCAGTCATGGCCCGAGCAAGGTACTGCATTGCAATCTGCGGTAATTGATGCTTTTGTTGAGCGGTTTGGGCTAGAGTTGTATTTTTGACTAACACAACGCGAAATTTACCATCCTGGCTCAAGGCTGCCGCCAGCCGGTCCCGGCGTATTTGATATTCTTGCACACTCATGCAAATCTCCAAAGAAATTGCGTGCCTAATAAAAAATCCAGGGTTATCTGTAGATAACCCTGGATTTACTGGAAAAGTTTTCGGTAGTGGTGCCAGAGGAGGGACTTGAACCCACACAATCTTGCGATTACTAGATTTTGAGTCTAGCGCGTCTGCCATTTCCGCCACTCTGGCGGCGGTTTGCAAATGTTGTAACATTTGATTTGGGATATATTATACCTTTTTTTTCGAAAATGTCAAGCATGAATTTAAAAAATTTTTAATTTTTTGCTAACAACCCATTGCTGATGGGGTGACATGAACTTCTTGAATTTCAGAAACAATCTGCTGTTGCCCTAATAATTCAAGTGTACCATAGCCTGTAAGTTTCCGTACAGCGTTGCTTGCGGTTAAAATAACCTGATTTCCTACTAAGCCAGATGTTTCCGCTATACGTTTGCAGGCAATTGACGTGTTGTTTTGTTGTGTCCATTAGTACAGCAAAAGGTTTGCCTTTTGCTGTTGGTTCCAATATTTTTTATCTTTCGCATCTCGAAAAGATATTTGCACCTTCACGCGTAAACCCAAGAACTCCCGATAAGATATGCAGCAAAGTTTTTTGCCGCGAAGCGGTTTGGGAATAAAGCCTGGGGTTTCTAACCC
>JAKLHB010000168.1 GCA_022710345.1 Planctomycetota bacterium | reverse complement strand
AAGATCTTCAGCCTCTGGCTCATGGATAGAATTCATGGCATCTGAAACAAGCCAACAGCCCTCAACAGCACAAAGCACAGACCCAATTCACATCCAATGTCAAGGGCCAATCCAATTTTTATCAGGGAATCAAATTCTGTTGGAACAAAATGTCGTGGTCAAAACCACCAAAGAACAAATGGATTGTCAAAGATTGAGAGTACTCCTTACCGAGCGACAAGAAGTTCGAGGCATGGCTGCAGATGGCCAAGTTATCTTATCTTCCCAAGGCAGCACAGCAACCGGCAATCAATTGCATTGGTATTCTAAGCAACAAGCAGCCTTGCTCATTGGCAACCCTGTTCTTCTGAAAACAGATGAATTTACCTTAAAGGCCCCCATGGCTTGGTATGACATCAAAGCCCAACGTTTTAGCACACGCGGACAAAGTATCTTACTTGAAACCCAGCCAAAAGCCTTGAAAAAAGAGGGAAATAAATAGAAGCTATTGGCTAAAAGTTTTTTTGATAAGACAAACATCATCCATATCCAACGTAGGGCGACAGTAAAAATTCTCTCGGAGATAACAGTTCTCTTTGATAGAATGCCAGATTTTTCTGTGTCCCATCAGGACACAATAAAAGCCGACATAACCTGGGGTTAAAAACCGGTTAAAAACCCCAGGCTTTATTCCCAAACCGCTTCGCAGCAAAAAACTTTACTATGTTAGTCATGGGAGGCTCTCACCCCCCATGCTAACCCAAAGTTAGAAACTACATCGGCGCACTGCAACGCATAGCTTATCGAGAGTTCTACTTTACCAAAATTTTCCCCTTGGGATCCAAGATGCATTCGCCGATAATGGCTGCTTTGGAGATGCCCGCTTGGTGAAGTTCTTGGAGTGCTTGAGATGCCTCATTTGAGGCAATGGAGAATAAAAGGCCGCCAGAGGTTTGTGGATCATAGAGTAAATCCATGACTTCACGGGGCACGGATGAAGAAGCAACTACTTGAGATTCACGGAATTTCCGATTTCGATATGAACCTGCGGGCACCAGTCCCATGGCGGCAAATTCAAGGGATTTGGGAAATAGAGGAATTTGAGTTGGCCAGAGTTCTGCGCCGATTTGGCTATTTTCGAGCATGGATAAAACATGGCCGATTAGGCCAAATCCAGTGATGTCTGTACCAGCGTGAATTGTGTATTGAGAAAGGATCTGGCTTGCCTGGGCATTGAGACATGACATGGATTGCTGTACTTCTGCGATGGTTGCTGCATCCGCCATTTCTGCCTTGATGGCTGTGTTGATGATACCGGTGCCTAAAGGTTTGGTCAGGATCAGGCGGTCTCCGGGTATGCAGCCTAAGTTACGAATGATTCTTTTGGGATGGATCAATCCTGTGACTGCTAGGCCGTATTTGAGTTCATCGTCTTCCACGCTATGCCCGCCCAATAAGGTAACTTGGGCTTCTCGAAGTTTATCTGCACCTCCTTGCAAAATCGAACGTAGGATTTGTATATCCAGGCGTTTGATAGGAAAGCAAATGAGGTTCAATGCCGTGATCGGGATTCCACCTTTGGCATAGACATCGCTCAGAGCATTGGCTGCAGCAATTTGGCCAAACATATACGGATCATCCACGATTGGGGTAAAGAAATCAACAGTCTGCACCAATGCCTGATCTTCAGCGATTTGGAAGATGCCAGCATCTTCCATGCCTTCAAACCCAACAATGGTACGAGGGTCACGATACACAGACCATCCACAAAGTGCTTTGTCCAGGTCCCCTGGACCAATTTTGGATGCTCAGCCAGCGCCTTTGACACTTTGGGTCAATTTGCATTTGGTGGCATTGGGTTCTTCAGGATTGGTCAAACTCATACAAAGATTCCTTTCTGGAGAATAGAAAAGGGCTAGATTCACGCAGAATCTCGCCCTTATGAAGTGATGGCAAGTAGTGATAGTCTTTTTGTAACGCATTTTGCCCAGATGAGACCATTATAGCAGTTGATAACTCTTTACAAAAATTGCTTGTGCCAATTCAGTTGCGCCCAAAAAAAATATCCAAAGGCAATTTACCGTCTTTGTTTTGTTGCTTTGCATGGCTAGAAAGTAAAGACAGCATCAGATGCAATTGGCGAAAGAATGTTTTCTTGAATTGCCGTTATGAAATTTTTAGCCTATTCCAACCCTAAAATATTTCCATGTTCATCCACATCAATTTCCATAAATGCTGGGTTGGAGGGCAGCCCAGGCATCAATTGGATATCGCCGCAGAGCGGGTATAAAAATCCTGCGCCTGCACTGGCCTTGACTTCTCGAATAGGCAGTGTAAAGCCTGTTGGCACACCTTTTACATCTGGGTCATGGGACAAAGAATATTGGGTCTTGGCCATGCAGATAGGCAGTGCGCCTAGTCCTATTTTTTTCCAACGTGCAATTTGTTCTAATGCTTTGTCTTCGTATTGGACTTTTGCAGCTCCGTAGACTTGGGTGGCAATGGTTTCAATTTTTTGTTCAATGGTCGTGCTTGCTAAATCATAGAGAAAATGTGGTGCTTGGGGTGCTTTAGCCGCATCGAGGACTGCTTGGGCCAATTCTCTTGCGCCTTCTCCACCTTTGGTATGGTGTTCTGCAATAACTGCGGCAAATGCGCCGGCTTGCTTAGCGGCTTGCTGTATGATTTGCAATTCTTCTGCGCTATCATTGGGAAAACGGTTGATGGCAACCACCACAGGCACGCCAAAATTGCGGGCAATTTGAATATTGCGGGCTAAGTTGCAAGTTCCTCGTGCCACTAGCTCAGGATTTGGTTTTTGATACTCAGGAGCTAAGGGAGCACCGCTCACCACTGCTGGCCCGCCGCCATGCATCTTCAAGGCTCGAACAGTTGCTACCAAGACAATGACATTGGGCATTTTGCCAGAAGTTCTGCATTTGATATGGAAAAATTTTTCCATACCCATATCTGCGCCAAATCCGCTTTCTGTAACGACTACGTCTGATAATTTTAATGCAATGTAGTCTGCCACAATCGAATTATTGCCATGTGCAATGTTTGCAAATGGGCCTGCATGCACAAACGCTGGCTGACCTTCTAGGGTCTGCATTAGGTTTGGCATCAAGGCATCGCGTAACAGCACAGTGGCTGCTCCTGCGACACCAAGTTTTTCAACAGTGATTGGCTCTTTATTGACATCGAGTGCAACAATGGCCCTGCCAATTCGTTGTCTTAAATCTTGCAGATTTTTAGACAAAGCTAAAATTGCCATAAGCTCTGATGCAGGAGTAATGTCAAACCCAGTCTGTCTGGGATACCCATCCTGTGCGGTCCCCAAGCCAATGCAAATGTTGCGCAGTGCTCGATCATTGATATCCACTACTCTATGCCAGGTAATTTGATATGGATCTATCTGAAGCCTAGGAAGATTGCGCTTTTGCCATTGTTTATCATTGTAATTGCGCTCGTGCATAAGCCGGGCATCTAATGCCGCAGCAATCAGGTTGTGCGCTGCGCTGACTGCGTGCATATCTCCTGTGAGGTGCAAATTGAAATCTTCCATAGGCACCACTTGGGCATATCCACCGCCAGCAGCACCACCTTTAATGCCAAAGGTAGGGCCCAAAGAAGGTTGGCGTAAGCATACAGCGGCCCTGCAACCTAATTTCCCAAGCCCTTGGGTCAGTCCAACAGATGTTGTGGTTTTTCCTTCTCCTAATGGTGTCGGAGTAATTGCTGTAACATCCACATAAATAGCATCTTTTTGAGTAGCCAGATGCTCTAAAATTTCCAATTTAATTTTTGCTTTTGTATTTCCGTATAAAAGTACATATTCTTTTGGAATGCCAATGCTTGCAGCAAATTCAGCAATAGGGCGTATTTTTGCTTGCCTGGCAATTTCAATATCGCTCAACATAAATTCCTCAGTTTCTTGCATAAATAGGTCATGTCCGAATTAAATTCAATGGGCACTGATAGATCATCAAAATTCGTTAAAATCAGCAAATATTCTCTTGCCATAAAAACTATTGCAACAACGCTTATTTTTATTCTAACAAAATTTCTATGATTGGCAAGGAAAAATTTTTATGCTATAATTCATTCATTCGTGAATGTAATTCAAGCAATAAGATTTGAAATTTAATAAAGGAGATGCTCTATGCAAAAGTGCTTGCTTTTTTTGTTGATTTTCATGGTGTTAGGGCTGGTTTGCGCAGATCCGATACGAGTGCTTGGCATTAACATTAGCTCTACTCCAGCGTATGCTGTTGTTCCATATCTCACCAACATCGTTTTTACAAAAGTAAGTACCACAGATTTTGCGACTGTGAACTTGAATAATTACGATGTTTTATTTATTGCAGAAAGTTTTACCAATGGCAGTGTTACAGCCATTGATACAACAGCCATGGCTGCGCTTAAAAGCCGCGAAGCCGACATCGCAACGTGGCTAAATGCTGGCCATGGTTTGGTCGCTTTGTCTGAACCATTTAGCAGTCCGTATGACTGGCTCCCCAATGCCATTCAGCCTACCTTTTCAGCACATAATGGTTACGATGCCCTGCAAATCGCCATGCCGTTGCATCCTGTGATGCAAAATTTGACCAACGCTAGTTTAAGTGGTTGGGGCTGTTCATCTCATGGAGGATTGGGCAACAGTGCTGGCCTGGATGTTTTGGTTACGAGCACAAGTGGAGATATTGTCACGCTGGCAGGAAATTATGGCAGCGGCCGAGTCTTCCTCACCCTGCAAGACCCAGACTGGCATTTCCCAGCAGGAGGCGGCAATATTACTTTGGTGCAAAATGCCATCAACTGGACCGCACTCGCAGTGCCAGAACCAAGCTCTGTATTTCTTTGTGCAATTGGAATGATCGTTTTTGCATTGATTCGCCGAAGATAATCCATAGTCTAATCAATGCTTTGGCTTATGAATATTTTTTGTAATATTTTGAAAGCCAAAGCATTGTCACATTGTGGAGCAATTCAATGACTAGTTTTCTTATGCAGCATAAAAAAGCATTACAAATTCTTGGCTTGCTTTTAGTGGCATTCGCTCTTTTAGTATTCATCTACTCTCTCAAAAGCATCTTCAACCCAGTGTTACTATCTTTTGTAATCGCATATATTTTGAATCCGTTACCAACATTTTTAGAGCGCTGTCATATTCCTCGTACCTTGAGCATCTTCAGTTTGTATCTTTTACTCACAGCCTTGATTGTGTTCATTTTTATATTGCTCATTCCTTTGATCGCAGGAGAAGTGTCGTATTTGTATGAAAAAGCCTTTGTAGGGGATCACTTTCAGGATACCAACGGAAACCAGCAATGGGATGAAGGAGAGGTCATCTTACACGATTTAGATGGAAATGATAAATACGACCAACCTTATTTTGCAATATTTATTGAATGGCTCAAAGCCAAAGTAGGGAAATGGAACGCAGAACATCCAACTCAGCCGATTGATTGGGTATTCATTCGTGAACAAGTTTTAAATAAAGAATCTGTGGAAAGTGTTGGAAAAATGCTTCTGGCCTTTTCCAAGACAACATTGCTCACAGCATTCAACACCATGATGGGTATGTTTTGGTTATTGTCGTATTTGATTCTTTTACCGCTATATACCTTCTTTTTGCTCCAAGGCATGAACAATATTCGAGACACTGTATATGGCTATTTTCCTGGGAACCAACGGGACGTTATCATTCGCATCTTGCAACGCATTCATATAGCATTATCCAGTTTTTTCCGTGGCAAATTGATCATTTGTTTTTTGAAAGGTTTTTTGACTTGGGCCTGCCTGGAAATGTTGGGGCTACGCTATTCTTTGATTTTTGGCGCAATCCAAATGGTGGCAAGCATAGTTCCATTTTTGGTACTTTTGGTAGGAATGGGACCAAATTTGTTTTTGGTCTTTTTAGATCAAGGCTTTCATTTCCCATATCTGATTGGGATTGTAATTATCTATAGTATCTTAGAAGGGTTAGAAAGTTTTGTCTTTACTCCTTTAATCATGGGCAAAGAAACTGGGATGCATCCATTGACATTGATTTTGTCTTTGCTGATTGGAGGCGAGTTGTTTGGTCTATTTGGGCTTATTATGGCAATCCCACTTTGCAATACACTGAAAATATTGGCTCAAGAATTTTTGCTCCCGGCATGGCTAGAGGTTTCTCATTGCCAGCCTTATTTGCCCAACGGTATTCCGAAAACAACGAAATAGATGGTGATTATAACGTTTTTGGAACTCCAGAACGGCAACTCAAGCAAACATTTTCCCTTCCGCCAATTGCAGCAGATGCCGCCCTTAGTTTTAGCCTGCTAAGCGACACAGGAATTGCCTTGGATGTTTTCTGGGCGCTGCTGAATTGGCAGGTTTTGTAAAGAATTGTCAATAGGTAAAACACGGCCGATTCAATAAAATCTTGGATTCGGCCGATTTTATTTCCTAGGAGGCTTTATGTATAGTTGCATTTTGCCCAATGAGTTATATGTTGGTTCTGCACCAGATGACGAGGACATTGCAGAATTGAAAAAAATAGGCATAAAGGCAGTCTTAGACTTAACAGAGACAACAGACGGTTATGCTGCAAACGCTTGCATCAAAAATGAATTTGATTATGTGCATTATCCATTGAAGGATGTATACCAATTCCCACCTTTGATTGGCAAAGGATGTCCTCCAACATTAAATCAAATCCACGAGTTATGCAATATCATGCGCCAATGGCAAAACGAGCAAAAACCAATTTTTGTTCATTGCAGATCAGGTGCGAATCGCTCTCCGCTAATCTGCATGGCCTATCTTGCTATTGTAAAAAGAATGAAATTGAACAAAGCGATTGGGCTTGTTAGCATGAAGCATGAGCCATCAAAGCCAAATGCTCATCAATTAAAAGCACTGTGTGAGTTTATTGTTATGATCGAACGGATAGATAGTGGATTCACTGTTGCAATACTTCTTGTATCTTGCTTGCCAGCCCTTGCATGGTAAAAGGCTTGTGAATAAAGTTGACCCCATCATATAAAACACCATGATATGCAATAACATCGGCTGTATATCCAGACATAAATAGTATCTTGATCGCTGGATATAAAGACAACAACCGATTGGCTAGCTCACGACCGTTCATCTCTGGCATCACAACATCGGTGATGAGTAGATGAATCTTCCCTATGTGGGTTTCAGCAAGGCTAATGGCTTGATTTGGAGTACTTGCGATGAGTACTTTGTAGTTCAGCCTTTCAAGCATTGTTTTTGTGATCTTTAAAATCGCTGGTTCATCTTCGACCAACAGAACGGTTTCCTGTGCTCCTTGAAAGTCCTTTTCTGGAGATTCAAAGTATATCTGGCCAGTCTTGCCTAAATGTCGTGGTAGATAAATTTTGAAAATGGTTCCTTTGCCTGGTTCGCTACATACATTGATAAAGCCGTTATTTTGCTTCACAATGCCATATACTATGGCTAAGCCAAGCCCTGTGCCTTTGCCAAATTTTTTGGTCGTGAAGAACGGTTCAAAAATATGTGTCAGTGTTTCTTGATTCATACCGCAGCCATTGTCGCTAACAGATAGCATCACATATTCACCTGGCGAAAAATTATCGTGATTGGCGCAATAGACTTTATCAAAAACCATATTCTTGGTCTCAATGGTAATTTTGCCTACACCTCCAATCGCATCCCGTGCATTCACCAAGAGATTGACCAATATCTGATCAATTTGAACAGGATCTATCTTGATCTTCCAGAGATTACAATCAGGGCTCCAAACTAAATCAATGTTCTCTCCCATAAGCCGTAATATCATCTTCAGCATCCCATTGATGGCATCATTGAGATAGAGCACTTTAGGCGCAACTGTTTGCTTACGGGCAAAAGCCAGCAATTGCCTTGTAAGCTCGGCAGAGCGTTGGGTGGCTTTACGAATTTCCTCCAGACCTGCATACAGTGGCTGTATGGGACTTACTTCTTCCATGGCTATTTCTACATTGCCAAGGATCACGCTCAGCATATTGTTAAAATCATGTGCTAGGCCGCCTGCCAGCCGTCCAACAGTCTCCATCTTTTGTGATTGAAGCAATTGTTCTTCCATTCGTTTGCGTTCTGTGATATTGCGCTGTACACCCCAAACTCTCAATAGCCGTCCTTGTTCTACAACACCGATATAACTCTCTACAATATAGATAGGTGTTCCATCTTCTGATCTTTCCATTTCCTCCCTGTCAACGATTCGATAACTTGGTGTTTGTAAAAGATCGGCCATTTGTGTACCACAATTCGGCGCAAACTCTTTGACTGGGCGGCCAACCATGTCTTCAGGCTTTATATGGTACATGGCTGCTAATGCTAAGTTAACTTCGCCCACAATAGAGTATTCAGCAAGCTTGGTTACAAGAATTTCATACGGTTGTTCAACATAAATTGGTTGCGTAAAATCTATGCGAAATATACCTTCAGTTGCATTTGTGACAAAATTTCGGTAGCGTTCTTCGCTTTCGCGCAAAGCCTCTTGTATTTGATCTTGTTCTTCAACAACACGCAGCATCAGTACAGAGCCAACTATTTTACCTTGAGCATCTTGAAGAGAGGAACAAACATTAGCAATCGGATATTTTGTCCCATCTCTTGCAACTAACGACCATTGTGTAGCCAAACTACGGCCATCCAATATCTGCTTAAGCTGAGTTTGGGCACTTTGTTGGGTTTTGGGGATGAGCTGGAGTACCTCAGATAGATTCTTTCCTCTAGCTTCTTCGTCTGGCCAGCCAATGAGTTTCTCGGCCATAGCGTTCATGAAGGTAATTCTGTTGTTCAGGTCAATCACGATGATGGCGTTGCTGAGGCTTTGTAGGATCCTTTGATAGTCAACTTCGCTCATGAATTTTTCGCATGAAAATTCCAGCTCAGAGAGTGGAAATGCGGTCTCCGATTTTTATTTTTTTGTTTTACAGTGGCTTGTATTGCCAAATAGATTTTCAATCTAGCGAATTTTTGGGAGCCAATATATCAGACAAACCGCAGGTTATCCTGCGGTTTATCGTTTCATTTGGTACTTATTGCCGATAAATTTTAGACACTCGATCTATTCTTGTTGAGCTTCTTCTTGCCATTTGCGAAGAGACGGCATGACTTTCTCTGTTCCTCCTCTGTATTCTTCTTTTCCATCTGGATTAAAGACAATGAAAAATGGAATATAAGAGATTTTGGATTGGGAAACCACGGCACTGCCCCAGTCTTTGATGTCAATCTTTCTCAAGACAACTTGGGGGGATTTTTCAACCATAGCATCCACTTGAGGAACGATTTGCTTGCACGCATTGCACCATTCTGCATAAAATTCAAAGATTGTGTAATAGCCTGGTTCAGTATAGGCGGCAAAATCAATACGTCGGGTTGCCTTGAGATTGATGACTTTGGGAAGTTTTAAGCTTGCTCTGGGTTTTTTTTCGGGTTTTGCAGGCGTTGCGGTGCTTGGCTGTTCTGGAGGTTTCGCAGCAGTGGGCGTTTCTTCTACAGGAGCAGTGTCACTAGGAACATCTGCTGCTCCTGAGGTTTCTTTAGTTTTGGTAAGCCAGGTACTCGCGTTGGTATTGCCTTGTTGAACTGCTCGCTGGAAGTAAGATTCTGCATAAGCAAATTCTTTATCATAGAAGAATAAGATACCTAGATTATATAAAAATCGTTCGTTGTGATACTTAGATGAAACCAATTTACTCATGCTTTTTGCTTTGATTCGTTGGAAGCGTACCAAATTTAATTTTCCGTCTGAGTCTTTAATCGAGCATTTGTCATCCCCAACTCGTTCTACAACACCATACACAACTTTGCCATTCACAAGGCTGATGCTTACTTTTTTTTGCTGGGTTTTGTATTCTGCTAATGTTTCATTGATTTTGCCAAATAGCCAAGCAGTATCATCAGCAGAAATCTCCGTGGGCCAAGACCTCTCTGGCTCTTGTGCCCATGCACAAACAAGCAAACCTAAGAGGATACACAAAAATGTGCGCATAATTTGCTCCTTTTATTTTATGACGCAATATATAAGAGATTTTAGGGAGCCAATTCTTTATAAAACAGCCCTGCGCCAAGTCAGAAGCATTTGTTGCAATTGGCAGAGCAATGTTTTCTTGAATTGCCATCATTTTTCTTTCTAGGAAAAATAAGATTTTGTGATGCTAAACGGCATGCGCTTTCATACTGGGCTAAGTATTCCAACATCATTTTTTTTCTCTAGGAAAAATAAGATTTTGTGATGCTAAATGGCATGCGCTTTCATACTGGGCTAAGTATTCCAACATCATTTTTTCTCTCTAGGAAAAATAAGATTTTGTGATGCTAAATGGCATGCGCTTTCATACTGGGCTAAGTATTCCAACATCATTTTTTCTCTCTAGGAAAAATAAGATTTTGTGATGCTAAATGGCATGCGCTTTCATACTGGGCTAAGTATTCCAACATCATTTT
>JAKLHB010000167.1 GCA_022710345.1 Planctomycetota bacterium | reverse complement strand
TAGAAACCCCAGGCTTTATTCCCAAGCCGCTTCGCGGCAAAAAACTTTGCTGCAGTGCAATCTTATACGAGAGTTCTCCCATAGTCAACTAGCAACTAGGGTAATACATGGATGATGGATTTTATTTCGTAAAGGTAGTTTCTCCAGTTCGATTGAAGGGCAAAGAAATCGGGCCAAAAGGTGAGCTTACTTCGAGTCCGCCATCTAAGCTATATTTTGATCCCTTGCCTTGTAGCAATTGGAATGCACCAAACCCAAGCTGCATGGGGGAAATAGAAAGAGGAACATCCAATGTATTGGATCCTTGTTCGGCAAACTTGGTGCTTTGCTGAATGGTATCTTGGGCAACAGATGTATCGCCTAGCTTTAGGTTATAATTGAATTTGCTAAGTTCAATGGGGAAACTATTGGGGTTCGTGACTTTGAGGGCCATCTTGGCGCTTGCTTTATCCCAAGAGAGTTCTTGCCATTGAATGTTGCTGACTTCAACTTCTGGAACAGCAGGGATCGGCAATTCGCCTTCTTTCCGAATCGGCAAAGTCATTGGTCCTACTGCTGGGGCATCCACGGACAGATTCATGTCTGCTGCGTATGGGATTGTAGCACCGGGTTTCACATTGCCTAATACTTTCATCAATGGGGCAAAAGCAACGGCAATGGGAATCTGGATGGTTTTGCTTTCTTTTGCAGGAATCGTACCTTGCACATCAGCCTTGCCATCTAAAAATTTTTCGCCTTCGCTGGTCAATGCATACTCGAGGTTAGTCAATGGCAGTGGAACACTATACGGATTGCCAACTTCTAAGTCCATGAGTAAATTAACCTTATCTAAGCTTAAATCTTGCAGCTTAGTTCCCGTTACTTTGAGGGAAGGTTTGGTGATTTCAGAAGTAAAAGATGATAAAGATGCACAACTCATGAGAAAAAGCGATGCCAGGGCAAATAGAATAGCAGTTTTCATAAAATTTCTGCGCATAGCCTCAAGCCTTAGCAGCCAATGGAAACAAACTTATCTCCATCTTCTGCTTTGGCTTTAGCAAAGTGCAGCCTTTCAAACTCATAAAAATTGATAATAGCCTGTAATCATACCGCCTAGTCTACCTTTTTTAGGCATAAAAGCAAGAAGGAGGTTGAAAATTATTTGACACAAAGTAGATGCTTTGGTATGATCACGGCATGCTATCAAATTTCAAAAACATTTCTATGTTAAGGAAAAAATCATGAATCCTGATTGGGCAGAACAATTTAAATCTAAATTAAAAGTAAAAGAGCTTGCGCGACAAGAACATAAAAAAAGTTTTGATGTTTATCAACAAGCAGTGGCTAAATTATTTGAAATGATTGAACGGAAAATAAAAGGAGTTGAGTGCATTCAGGCAGCGAGATACATGGTGAGTCAATCTGAGATTACTCCTGTGCAAATTCGTGGCCTTAAATTGCAATGTTTAGAAAAATACATAGAATTTATGCCAGAAGGCATTAACTTTGATACATCCAAAGGAACGATTCGCCTACGTCATAATTGCAGCGCTCTCAATCCATTTATTTATCTAAATTTAATTGTAGATCCACAATCAACTTTACCTTATCCAGAAAATTTAATGTGGGTATTTAACCAAGATGCTAACAGTAACTTTGAAGAATTACCTCGTTTTGACGATGCGGTGCTAGAACGATTGATTGAGATTAGTTTTTTAGAATGAGGCCAAGCATGAACATCGAACTACTGCATAAAGAAATTGGTGGATGTAGAATAGAAAAAAAATTAGGGCAAGGTGGTATGGGTAGTGTTTATCTTGCTCGCAATCTAGGACTAGATATTTGGGTCGCTCTGAAATTCTTAGACTCATCCTTAGCAGCTTCCACAGATGCACTGGAACGCTTCTATACCGAAGCACGAGCAGCCGCCCGGCTGGATAGCCCACATATTGTAAGGGTTATGCGCGTAGGGCAAGACCAAAGCCAGCATTTTATTGAAATGGAGTTCGTGGAAGGATCTAGCCTGAAAGAAAAATTATTGCAAGAAGCTCCTATGCCTTATGCAACCGCCATTCAATACCTATACCAGGCAGCTTTGGGTTTGCATGTTGCTCATCAAGCCGGCGTGATCCATCGAGACATCAAGCCAGAAAATATGATGATCAATACCAAAGGAATCCTGAAGATCGCAGACTTTGGATTGGCTAAAGTGGTGCAAAATACAGCCATGCTCACCCAGCCGGGCCAATTGCTAGGAACACCCTACTATCTTGCACCTGAGCAGTGTGAAGGGAAAGTTGCAGATGCTAGAAGCGACCTCTATTCTTTGGGAATTACCTTGTATTATATGCTCACCGGCAAGCTGCCTTTTACAGGAGATACACCTTTAGCTATTGTCAGTGCAAGACTTTATTCCCAACCTATATCGCCAAGCCAGATTATAACAAGTTTGCCTCAAGATATTGAATCATGCACCTTAAAAATGATGGCACGAAATCCGAACGACCGTTATGCTAGTGCTCAAGAGCTGCTCATCGAGATTGGGAACTTGATTAAAAAATATCAAATTCCTTTGCCCTGGATCGGCCTAGATTTAGATACCTCAACACTGCTACAACCCGCAGCTCAACCAACAATTACACCCGCAGATGCTGAATTGGCGCAAGCAAAAACTGAAATGGGCATGCGCAGAATCAGCGTGGATGAAACTGAAGTCAATCTATTTCCAGATCAACCCGTGGCTACAGAAAGTCGGGTTGCTACAGATGCAACAGTTCTAGAAACAAAGCCCAAACTTCCTTCTATGACGATCTTAGAAGAAACCTTAAAAAAAGAGGTACCTGATACGCCTATTGTGCAGCCTAAAATCTCTACCCCTTCTCGAAAGCACTGGATACGATGGACAACGATTGGGATAACATGCGTTTTGGCAATCTTCTGCATCATTTTTTATCTTAGATATACAGCACAAGCTAAAGAGCTTCAAGAAATTAAAGAAAAAATTCGGCAAGCTGGAGCTGGCAGAAATCCCCAAGTTTTTTTAGAATATGTTGCTCTATACCAGGAATTTATCAAACAACATCCTCAAGCAAAAAAGCAAGAAGAAAGATTTTTAAAACAAATCGAAAATTTGGCAACCCGCATTCTCTACGAAGAGACTAATCTTGCCAAAAGGCGAGGCTTTATCACTGGCCTTCGAGACATCAAATCACCGCGATTGCAAAGATTGGCAGAGCAGATGGAAGAAGCAGTGCCTGGGATCCCCATCACAGACTTCCTAGAAGAAAATAAGCACACTGCGTATGAAGCGATCGGGAACTGGGTCGTCAATAACGCTGTTTTAGAATTGCAGCCTGCTGGAATTATCCGATCCCCTACTGCCTCCATCGCCTGGAAAATTGCTGGTCAACCTGGTGTGATCAAAATGAAATTTAGACTTGTGGCTGCTAAACTTGGTGCTCTCAGGCCGAACCCAACCAGCCGAGGAAATATTATCTTGCAATGGAAAACCACAGAATATGTATTTAAGCTGGCACCCTCTGCAAATTCTATCCTGACCATCACATTAGGCGAAAATCAGGTAGTCGCTGAGCTAGACGGTGCCAAATTAGGACCCGATAGCACCAATAAGCTTACGAAACCAATTGAAACATACGGGATATTCAAAATCCAAACCCACTTGGCAAAGATAAGCATCCCCATCCTTACCCTCAGCCCTGCAGAATAAAGGGATTGGGCGATTGCACAAAAGATTGCCAATCCCGCCAATTCCAGCAGACGCTGTCGGGCGTTTTTTGGCCTGCACGCTTTCTGGGGCGCTGCTGAATTGGCACGGGAATTTATCTCTTGGACGCGATTGCACAAAAGATTGCCAATCTCGCCAATTCCAGCAGACGCTGTCGGGCGTTTTTTAGACTTCCACGGTACTCAAGCAGACAACTCAACTTTCCTTTGCACGCTTTCTGGGGCGCTGCTGAATTGGCACGAGCTGCGGTTCTGGAGGAAACTTTGCCAATCTCGCCAATTCCAGCAGATGCTATCGGGCGTTTTTTAGACTTCCACGATGCTCAAGCAGACAACTCAACTTTCCTTTGAACGAGTTCTGGAGCAAAATTTTTTTGAAATGCCAAGTATTTTTTTAAATTTTGATTTATAATTTATTTGCTTTTTACTCTTTTCCAATCAAGATATTAGACTTTTTTTAAAAAAAACGATTTGACAAAAGTTTTTGGATAAACTCAAAATTTTCATAGCTTCTAAAATTCGTAGTTCTCGTCACCGAGGCAGTGGAATCATCAACAGGCAAGGGAAAAACTACGAACAATCTAAAAACTTTTGACCATTTCCTTAGCAAGCTGGGTATGCTTTATGTTTCCACAGGAAAATCAAATAACAGACGTATTCCAAAAATTAGATCGCATGATTAATTCTTATTTATTTGATATAGAATATTATGCAGATTCACAAGAACCCCAAGTGATGCGAAATATAATGGCTGCCGAAGAACAAATCAGAATACATCTCGCCAGAGCGAATACAGCGGATTTGGAAAATTTGAAGCAGAAATACCAAAAACAAAACCAAGACCTTCTCAATGAAATAGTTTGGCGGCAGGCAAATGGAAAATCACGCGATCCCAAACGAGAGCAATTACAACTGTCTCTCGCTTCGTTGGTTCAACAAATGATGGAGCTTTTAAGCAAGCGCAATCCAACTACGGCGAGTGCATTGCCAACTCCGACAGTACGACGGGAAAAATTAGCAAGCGAAGAACCACCAGCACCAAGTGTCAAAAAAAGCCTTTGGGCGGCTGCCCGGGAAATTGGTGTCAAGATATTTCAAGAAATTCCATCGTTGGGACAAGCTCCGAAAGAAGTTCCGCCTGAGCCTCCACCTAAGACTCCAAAACCTAAGTATGTGCCAGAAGAAGTTCCGCCTGAGCCTCCACCTAAGACTCCAAAACCTAAGTATGTGCCAGAAGAAATTCCGCCTGAGCCTCCACCTAAGACTCCAAAACCTAAGTATGTGCCAGATAAAGATGTGGCTTTTGATAGCATGCCTACTTCAAAAAGAGAAACAGAAGCTTCAGAAGAGCCACCTTCACGGACTAAGACGGTACCTATTTTATTCCAAGAACTTCGTAAAAAAACAGAGCAAATTGCTTTATCTATCACGGATTTACCTAAAAAAGCGAGCGAGGCATTGCCATCTTGGGCTAAAAGTAGAGAAGAACCATCTAAAGCACCAGAGCAAAGTAAATCAACAGAAACATGGGCAGAGCCATCCGCAGAAACATGGGCAGAACCGCCTACTTTTCAGCCGCCAAGCGATACGGCATCAGATACAGATATTCCTACGCAAAAAAGGGCTTCTACTCAACGAATCCCCAGTCGTCCTAAACCTAAGCACCCGATTCATCCATTAACACATCAACCTATACGAAAAAAGCCAAGCAAAGACAAACCATCCACCGAAGACCAAGTACCAACCGAACAGGCAGATCTGGCAGATATAGAAAATTTTACTGATATTCAAGACTTGGCTGAAGTTGACGCACAAGAGCTTGGTGATCCACAGGCTATGGATGCAGCCAAGGAACAAGAGAGCGAATTCTCTTACTTTGAAGAAACAGATTTTAGCACCGAAGAAATCATTTCTTCAGATGCTCCGCCTGCATCTGCAAAACCTTCAACTACCAAAGGCAAAGTTGCACAAGAGTCAACACCCAACGCGCAGACCGCTCAGCAGCGTGTGCAAGAACAAATCCGTGCGTATATTAGCAAACGCCCCAAAGTAAATTGGAGAGAACGGGATCGTGTAGAAGAGGCAATACAGCAAAAGCGCTTCCAGGAGGAGAGAGAAAGAAGGCGGCAAGAAAATCAAAATCCACGAAAATCCACCAAAAGAGGCAAAGGTTGGTGGCCGTTTAAAGGATAAGCCATACTGCGCTGATGATATGGCATTACGCGTGCATAAGATACGCGACTTTATGGCGGGGCATAAATCATTGCTCATCTCGTACCAACGATTTGCAGCCGTCGGCTTTATGCCGGCGCGCATAATACAAAGCGATGATACGGCATTACGCGTGCATAAGATACGCGACTTTATGGCGAGGCATAAATCATTGCTCATCTCGTACCAACGATTTGTAGCCGTCGGCTTTATGCCGGCGCGCATAATACAAAGCATTGCATCGTGTTATGCACGCGGCCATAAAGGCCGCGGCTACGGATCACGGATTTATGCTCGGTATTGTAGCGCACCCGTTGGACAAAACATGGCACACATAGGATGGCCATGGCAAAGATCACATTTTCCAACTTGTTTTTCGGGTTCATCCACCATGATATTGCCAAATGGGCATGCGGCCACACACATTTTGCAGTGGATGCATTTTTCATGGTCAATTTCCACAATGCCTAATTTTTCATTGCGGTACAATGCATTGGTCGGGCATACTTTCATGCAGGCTGCTTCTTCGCATTGCAGACAGAGTACTGGGACACCTTTGTCTTCACCCATTTTATAAACATGTACCCTTGTCTTCCTTGGGTCAAGTCCAGAACTATATTGAGCAAAGGCACAGGCTAATTGGCATGTATTGCACGCAATGCATTTTGAAGGATTTACATACATCATAAAATTCTCCAGTTTGAAATAAGCCATTCATTGCCAAGTTGCAGAATCGAACCTGAAACAGATGGCTTGCTTTTCAATCAGCAACTTGGGATATGTATATTTTCCCATTTTTTTTTTATTTTTCAATAAAAAAATCATTGTACCATTTGGCCAAATTTTTGCTAAAATTTTGCAAAAATTACAAGAATTTTCTTGCCAATTGCTGAAGAAATCAGTAAAATAGCATGGTCTATCTCTATTTGCAGTGCATAGCTTCTGAATTACAAATTACTTTTGAACACAAGGCAGATGCAAGTAGCAGACTTAACGAAACTCCCAAGCGTGAGCGCTATCAATTTAATTTCAGATATTGAAAATCGAAGAAAGGTTTAAAAAGATGAAGGTTAAAGTACGGCATTCTAGCAGTAAATACAAAAAAATGACTGGCTTTTTAACAAGAATGAAAACTCGAGGCGGAAGAAAGATCATTACACGTCAACGCAATCGCCGCCATAACTTAAAATTGAAATAATTTTGAAATCGCAGATGGTTCGGAGGCAACTTGATACTGTTTTTGCTGAATGATGCAACAACAGGATTTCTCATTGATCTTCGAACCTTCAGGTAACACCGATGGATCATACGGCAGAACTTAGGCAGCGTGTGGAAGAATTTGGCAAAAATTTTTCCAAAGCCCAAGAAGTGATTTCCAAAATTTTTCTTGGTCAGCCTCAATTAGTCACGCATACTTTGCTCGCTTTTTTATGCAATGGGCATGTTTTGCTAGAAGGATTGCCTGGTCTGGGCAAGACTTTGCTTGCAGAGACACTGAGCAAAGTGCTAGCCATTTCATGTTCCAGGATACAGGCTACTCCTGATCTAATGCCTGCGGATATTCTAGGCACCAATGTATTGTGGAAAGGCGGAGATGGAGCACTCAATCTTCGCTATGAAAAGGGGCCGATTTTCGCAGATATGGTATTGGTTGATGAAATCAATCGTGCCACACCTCGTACTCAATCTGCTTTGCTGCAAGCTATGCAAGAAAAAAAAGTGACCGTTTTTGGCATCACCCACCCGCTTCCAGAGCATTTTATGGTCATAGCTACTCAAAACCCAATTGAAATGGAAGGGACGTACCCATTGCCAGAAGCGCAACTGGATCGCTTCTTTTTTAAACTGATCGTAGAATTTCCGAATTTAGCTACTTTAATGGATATTGGAAGAAATTCCTCACAATGGCAAAAATCTGAAGTTCCTGCTGTCTGGACTCAAGAGACGATCCGCAGCATGAAAGCAACGCTGAATGAGGTTTGCATTGCTGATCCTATTTTGGAATATGCAAGCCAGATGATTTTGAACTCCCATCCTAATGCTGCCAAAGCAATACCTTTGGTCAAAAAGTATGTGATGTATGGAGCAAGCCCACGTGGGCTACAAGCATTGGTACAAGCAGCCAAAGTTCATAGCCTTTTAGCCGGCCGTGTTCATGTTGCACGTGAAGATTTCAATGAAATCTTAATGCCAAGCTTGCAACATCGCCTCATTTTAAAATATGAGGCTGAGGCAGAAGGTATCCATCCTCAAGAAATTATTTTAAACATTCAAGAACATTGCATCAATCATACGAGGGAAAAAATATGAGGCCTGAGGAGGCAGAAAAGGCCAAATTACAGCAACGCCCTTGGCCTGCCAAGAAAACCTTGCAAAGCAATGCCTCTATATTGCCTATGCAAACAGAACTTCCATTGCCCCCTAAGAATGAGCAAGATTTTGAACAATTGAGCTATCTGGACGTAGATGTATTGCAAAAGCTGCCTTTGACAAGAGCCCATCTTAAGAAAATAATGGAGATCAAAGATTGCCGCGAATGCCCTCCAAAACCAGATGCTAGTACGAGGATTACAACATCTGAGGCATCTCAACCAACACAACCCAATGATTTACAACATCAGGAAATCACACTGATGGGTTTGCAGGAACATATCATCCGCAGAATTTTGCACAAACCTGAAGGTGATTTAACACTACAAGACTTTTGCAAAATTCGAGAAATGAAACGGCAAAATCCTGATATTTTTAAGCTGAATCCTGATGAATTGCGAATGCTATCTCAGTGGGAGCAGCAGGCCAATTCTCCTCAACCTTCACAGGAAAGTCCTTCTTCAATTCCTGCCAACCAGGCAGAAGCTGCCTCTACTGACTCCTCTCAACTAAAACCAATGCTTATACCTACCACCAGAGAAGATTTTGAACAATTGACGAATTTATCAGATGCAGAATTGAGCGAAAAAGCGTTAACTCGAAGCGATTTAGCAGCAGTCCAGCAGATGAGAGAGCAAAAAAAACATTGGGAATTTTCTCCTCTGGAAATGCAGCAAGCAGCCGAGAAATTTGCCCAAGTACAGGAACTTTCTTTTCATCAACCTTTAACAGACCAGGATTTTGAAATATTGCTTAAACTAGAAAAATGGCAAATTGCTTGTCTGCCTTTAACCTTGCAAGATCGGCAAAAATTGTTTCATTTGATGCAAGAGCGTGGCCTTTTGTAATTGCAATTTAGAGGGAAATATATGGCTTCACTGTGCAAAAACTCTGGGATTGCGTTGATTATGGTGCTACTGCTTTTGACTGTTTTGGTCGCCTTGGTAGGGCAGTTTAGTTATACCATTAAAATAGATACCTATATTGCAGAAAATTCAATGAATGATTTGCAATTGCGGTATGCGTTGCTCGCTGCACTCAATCATGCCATTGCTCAATTGCAATTGGATGCCATGAAGGAGCGAAGCAGCCAAACAAAATACGATTGCTTATCAGATGAATGGGCTAACCCAATTTGGTCAGAGCAAAACCCTGGTCAATTGGGCGAAGTAAAGGTTTATTATCGCATTGTGGATGAAAATTCCAAATTTAATCTGCTCTATCTCATACGCAAAAAATTTCCCGAACGTCCCAAAACTGAAGATACAAAAAAGCCAGATGATTCAGGGAAAAAGCCAGATTCAGGGCAGTCTAGCAAAAAGCCCAAATCAGAAGATGCAAAAAAAACAGAGGAAAAACCTCAAAGCATTACACCAGCACAACAGTTTGACCGTCTTGGCGATGCCCTCCAGCCCGAAGAAAAAATCATTGATATACCCAAATTACGCGAAGCAATCTTAGACTGGATGAAAGAAAAAAGAGGGAAACCAGATACTGCTGCAGCAGGCCCATTCAAAAGCAAAATCTTGCTATACTCTGTACGCGAAATTGGATTGGCTAAAGATATAAATCCCTTGATTCTCAATCCTCTGCCTGGCATAGGCCAGAGTTTTAGCGATTACCTTACAGTTTGGTCGGATGCCAAAATCAATATTAACACAGCATCTTTGCCAATGCTCATCTCTTTAAATCCTAAACTCACTCCAGAAATTGCAGCAAACATAGTCAAGTATCGAGACCAGATTGGAACAGATGGACAACAGCAAGCGTTTCAGACTATTGCTGACTTCAAAAAAGTGGATGAACTAGGCCCTGAAAAAGATAAACTGTATGGTGAAATCGCCAACATGATCACAGTCCAATCTTCATATTTTAGCATTGTGGCAACAGCAACTGCCGAACGAACTACTAAAAAAATGCATGCTATTGTCTTGCGCAAAGGCAAACGAGTGCATAAGTTATTTTGTAATTTCGATTGATGCACAAACTAAAAGGAGAGCGGCATTGCCGCAACTTTTTATGAGAAAATTATTTTTCGCTGCTAATTGGAAAATGAATCATACAAAAAACGATGTTAGCCTTTTTATGAGTCAATTTCCTAGCAAAATCGCGGCTTTAGCAAGCCAAGTGGATGTTGCGATTTGCAGTCCATTTGTATATTTGCTGCATTTGATC